>CAJUHG010000001.1 GCA_910586005.1 uncultured Lachnospiraceae bacterium
ATTCCTTACTGGCTGTAAGGGATATTAACCATAAATATATTGTAGTAGAAAGGAGAAAGTTACTGTAGGACAAATTTTCAGTAATGGTGTCTATGGAAGGATTTCGTGTGATAGATATAATACAACAGTTGGGATGGATGGTAAGAATTTTATTTGCAGGTCTTTGTGGTGGAGTTATTGGTTATGAGCGGGAAAGTCGGAAAAAAACAGCAGGCCTTCGAACTCATGTAATTGTAGCTGTCTCTGCTGCATTGTTAATTGTGCTGTCTAAATATGGATTTCAAGATGTAGTAGGTCCTTTTGTGCGAGTAGACCCTTCTAGAATTGCATCAGGAACAGTAGCTGCTATTGGTTTTCTTGGATCAGGAATTATTTTTTCTAGAAATAAAAATGTAAGTGGAGTGACAACTTCAGCTGGAATTTGGGCTACCTTAGGAGTTGGAATGGCAGTAGGAGCAGGCATGTATGTTATAGGAATTTGTACTACTATAATTGTGGTATTGGTAGAAATTTTTCTAGGACGACAGGGGAAAATTTCTCATATTATTAAAGATGTGTATGAGATAGAAGTGGAATACAACTGTATAATTGGAACAGAAATTAGAATAGACGAAAGGATAAAGACAAAAGAAACAGAAGCTAGAATTGATAAATTGACCCAAAAAGAAGAAGATCAGATTGGCAAAATAATAAAAACGGAATTAGAAGAAACTTATAAATGTAAAATTTTAAAATTTCGTACCAAGAGAAAGAGAGATTGTATTCAGCTTGAATTGCTGGTACGTACTGCCAAGGGAAAAGAATTGTTTCACTTGGCAGAACTTATTGAAAAATATCCAGCAATCAGAAAAATTACAATATAAGATGTTTCTATTGTTTACACAAAGGCAAAGTGAGAATTACACTTGCTTGTAAGATTAATTTTTTTGATAAAATAATTCTGCAATTGGAGAATCTTTGTCTAACACAATGGTATTGCCTTGATTTTTCAAAGTAATTTTCATAGCATCTAGCTGACGTACAAAGCTATAAAAATCTGCTTTTGCTTCATCATTGTAAGCATTACTTAAAATTTTCATATATTCAGCTTCTCCTTCTGCAATGGTAGTGTCAGCCGTTTTTTGTGCCTGAGCTAAGATAACCGTTGTTTTTTCATCTGTAGCATTTTTAATTTTCTGCGCTTCTTGCTCACCTTTGGCCTTGTAGGAAGCAGCAATATTTCCACGCTCAGAAACCATTCGTTTATAGACGGCTTCTTTATTCTCATCTGGTAAATCTAGCATTTTTGTTTCTATTTTTGCTACTTTGATTCCATAAGTTTCTAGGTTTGTTCCTAGTTTCTCTGTAAGCAGTTTGGCAAGTTCTCCATCTCTTCCAGAAATCACTTCTTCTTGTGTCAGACTGCTGATTACATTTTTCAGTGCATTGTATACATTAGAACTAATACGAGACTCTGCATTTTGCTGAGAACCGCTTAATTTCTGAATAAATTTAATGGGATCTTCAATTCTCCATAAGACAAAACAGTCAGATATCATGGATTTTTTATCAGAAGTCATAACATCACTAGCTGCAAGGTCACTTAAGATTAATTTATTACTAATCACAGTTTCAGATTGGATAAAAGGAATTTTCCATCCCAAACCATAGGGATTACTTTCTATTGTATCTACACGTACAATTCTTCCAAATTGCTTAATCACTCGATATTCACCTGGTCGTGTAATTACAGTTGCCAATTCTAGAAGAATAAGCAAACATACAAATATAACAACTAAAAATAGTTTATTCTTCTTCGTCTTCATCATATTCTTCCTCCTCTTCATATTCCTCTTCTTGTGCAGAAATGTCTTCTTGATTAGAAGCTTCTGTTTGATTATTATCTCCTGTAACTGCATTTCCTGTCGTTCTATTTTCTGTGTCATTAGGCAAATTAATATTGCTAAAAGGTTCTAAGGGCAAGATAGTCTGTGTCTCTCCATCTGTAATATAAACTTTCATAGAAGGAAGAATATCTTCCATCGTTTCATAGAACATTCGTTGTTTGGTAATCAGAGGAAATTTTGCATATTCTGCATAGAGTGAATTAAAACGTGCAGTTTGTCCTTCTGCTTCAGCAATCAGGGATTCTTTTTTTGCTTGTGCATCTTTTATAATTTTATCAGCATCTGCTTCTGCCTTTGGAATACGGGTATTTGCATCTGCATTTGCATTATTGATTGCTGTATCCATACCCTGTTTTGCATCTTCTACATTTTTAAAGGCTTGTTTTACTTCTTCTGTGGGAACTTCTGCATCTTGAATCACAGCATTAGTAATCTGAATACCAATATCTTCTGCAGTTAGACGTTCTTGTAGTTTATTTTTTACATTAGTCTGAATTTCATATTTTCCAGTGGTCAGTACATCATCTACCTTGCAAGAACCTACCGTATCGCGAATATAGCTCTGAGCTAAATTTTTTACAACGATTTCTGGTTGTTCAGAAGCATATAAATATTTGATGGGGTCTGTAATCTGATATTCAAAATAAAAGTCCACATTTACAAAGTTATAGTCGCTGGTTATCATAAAGGATTCTCCATAAACGGAATCATCTGATTCTAAATCATATCCCACAGAAAATTGTTTTGCTGCTTTGCTGACTTTGGTAATATGCTGTAAATAGGGAACTTTAAACTTTATACCAGGGGTTTCTATAATTTTTGTACTTCCAAGCGTGCGGATAACTCCATATTCATCTTCTTGTAGAAAAAAGATTGTTTGAAAGAGAGTAATCAGAATGAAAAGTCCCAGTATAATTTTCCATAATACAGAGAAAAATCCTTCTTTTTTATTCTTTGGATTCATATCAGGTAAATCTTGTTCTGAAGGGAATGGAGGAGGAAAAGTAGTAGTTTGTTTTCTTTTTATCATTTGTTTACTCCTTTCTTAGCTTGTGTGAAAAGTTGCTTGAAATTATTTCAGAGGATATAAAAAAGAATTAACTTTTACGATTGTCAATAGATATTAGACAATTATTTTTTTAAATTAGCTCTTTTTCTTAAAGTTGGGTCTAAAATTCGCTTGCGGATGCGAAGATTTTTAGGAGTAACTTCTAAAAGCTCGTCTGTTTCAATAAATTCTAAGGCTTGTTCTAAACTTAAAATTTTGGGTGGTGTTAAAGTCAATGCTTCATCTGCACTGGAGGAGCGCGTATTTGTCAAATGTTTTTTCTTGCAGACATTGATTTCAATATCTTCTGGTTTTGCACTTTGTCCAATAATCATACCAGCATATACTTTTTCACCAGCTCCAATAAAAAGTGTTCCTCTATCTTGTGCGCTGAACAAACCATAAGTGACAGACTCTCCTGACTCAAAAGCAATCAAAGACCCCTGCTTACGATAAGTGATATCTCCTTTGTAGGGCTCATATCCATGAAAAATAGTATTGATAATCCCATTTCCTTTGGTATCTGTTAGAAATTCACTGCGGTAGCCAATCAGTCCACGAGAAGGAATATTAAATGTTAGCCTTGTGTAACCACCACTAATGGGGCCCATATTTTGCAGTTCTCCTTTTCGCTGACTTAATTTTTCAATGACAGCTCCTGTAAATTCATCTGGAACATCTACATAGGCAAGTTCCATAGGTTCTAATTTTTTCCCATTTTCATCTTGATGGTATAAAACTTCCGCTTTGCTTACTGCAAATTCATAGCCTTCTCGCCGCATATTTTCAATTAAAACAGACAGATGAAGCTCCCCTCGACCAGAAACTTTTAGACTATCTGGACTGTCTGTTTCTTCTACGCGTAAAGATACATCTGTATTTAATTCTCTAAATAATCTATCGCGAATATGGCGGGAAGTAACAAACTTTCCATCTTGTCCAGCTAAAGGGCTGTCATTTACAATAAAATTCATAGAAATGGTAGGGTCAGAAATTTTTTGAAAATCAATCGCGCAAGGCGCTTCAGGAGCACAAATTGTATCACCGATATGAATATCTGCAATTCCTGAAATAGCAACAATGGAACCAATCTTTGCCTCTGTAACATCTACTTTATTTAATCCATCAAATTCATACAGTTTGCTAATGCGCACTTTTTGTAGTTTATCTGGTTCATGATGATTTACTACCACAGCATCCTGATTTACCTTTAGGCATCCATTATCTACTTTTCCAACACCAATGCGACCTACATATTCATTATAGTCTATCGTACTGATTAATACTTGTGTATTAGCATCTGGATCGCCTTCTGGTGCTGGAATGTATTCTAGTATAGTTTCAAATAAAGCAGTCATATCCTTTTTTTCATCTTTTAAATCTTTTACTGCATAGCCATCTCGTGCAGAAGCATAGATAAATGGACAATCAAGTTGCTCATCCGAGGCATCTAAATCCATAAATAATTCTAATACTTCATCAATCACTTCTTCTGGGCGAGCTTCTGGGCGGTCGATTTTATTGATACAAGCAATTACTGGAAGATTCAAGGCAAGAGCTTTCATTAGTACAAATTTTGTCTGTGGCATGGCACCCTCAAAGGCATCTACTACAAGAATCACACCATTTACCATTTTTAGTACACGTTCCACTTCACCACCAAAATCTGCATGTCCTGGTGTATCAATGATATTGATTTTTGTATCCTTATAAAAAACAGCTGTATTTTTGGAAAGAATGGTAATCCCACGTTCCCGTTCAATATCGTTGGAATCCATAACACGTTCTTGTACTTCTTGATTAGCACGAAACACGCCACTTTGTTTTAATAATTCATCTACTAATGTAGTTTTTCCATGATCTACATGAGCAATAATGGCAATATTACGGATATCTTCTCGTTTCATCTTCATAAAATAATCCTTCTTTCTATATAAATCCTTACTTGACTTTTGTATTTTACCATATAATTTGTATTTGGAAAAGTATTTCTAATGTTGAAAAAAGATGATGGAACTTTTAATATGTGGTAATATAATAATATAATTATACTTTGAAAGATTTTGAGGTGATTTATTAATTATGAAAGAACAAGAAAAACCATTGAAAAAAAAGACAATACTATCCTTTATAAAAAAGTGGAAGGAATATCAAAAAATAATTAAAAGAGAATTAAAAGAAAAACAGAAATATTGGAAGGGAAGTCCAATTGTTTTAATTTTTACATCAATTTTAATTTTAGTTTTTGTGTCAGGAAATTATTTTTCTTTTCTTGAAATTCAGCTTTTCGAAGAACGTGAAAGCCATATTGTAGAACTTACAGAAAAAGCTTCTGAAATAGTAGATGGAGTGATTGAGCATTCTTGGCAACAGATGCTTGCCTGTGAATATACAATAAGAACAAATACCATTAATTCAGAACAAGAATTACTAGAGGTTCTAGTATCTTCTTCTAATTTTATTAATGAAAAACATACACTTGCGTTAGCAATTGATGAAAATGCTAATTACTATTCGTCTGATACTTGTACAGGTCATTGGTCACAAACAGAAGTTTTGTCTATGCAAGCAAAGGATATGCAGCATATTGTATCTGAAATTCCCCATAAGACAGAAAAGTCTTATTTTATGTTTCTAAAACGCTTAGAAGAACCTATTATAATGCAAGGAGATAATATTGCTATTACACATCTTGTATTAGCTATAGATATAGAGACTATGCGGGAAAAAATTTCTGTAAAAGGTTTTGGGGAACAATGTTATACCTATTTAGTAAATCAAGATGGGAGAAGGCTTTATAAATATACTTATACCAATAATTTTATTGAAGGATACAATGTACTAAATGCATTTCGTGATTATAAGATTTTACATGGTGGGCAATATGAAGATTTTGTGCAAAACTTAGAACAAGGAAAAAATACTGTCTTGGAATTTGAATTTATAGATTCTAATAATAAAAAAGAATATTGGTTTGTGGCAAATGCTCCTATTTCATCAGAAAATTGGCAAATTTTATTGTTTGTTCCAACAGAGGTATTAGGTGCAAATACATCTTTATTGATGTCTAGAACGATTTGTTTTTTTATTATTGTGTCCATTGTATTTATTTTAATGGTTGCAATTATTATTGCAATTACTATGATTTCAAAAGCAAATAGGCAGTTGATAAAACAAAAAGATGAAGCAAATCGATTGCTTAAAGTTTCTGCTGAAGAGGCAAGAAGTGCAAACCAAGCAAAAAGCGATTTTTTATCTCATATGAGTCATGATATTCGTACGCCTATTAATGGAATTATGGGTATGACAGATATTGCTTTCAAAAATATAGGCAATCAAGAAAAAATATTAGATTGTTTAAATAAGATTAATAGTTCCTCACAACATTTATTAGGGTTGATTAATGATGTATTAGATATGAGTCGTATTGAATCAGGAAAAACAAAAGTGAAACAGGAAAGTTTTGATATTAGAACTTGTATTGACAATTGTGCTTCTATTATTGGAGGGCAACTTGTAACAAGAGATATTGAATTGGTAAAGGAAGTTGACAAATTTGAACATCCTTTATTGATTGGAGATGAACTGCATCTTCGGCAGGTTTTTATCAATATTCTTGGAAATTCTGTAAAATTTACACCAGATGGTGGCAAAATTTATTTTCGGGTCAAAGAAATAGAAAGTTTAGATGGGAAAGCATTTTTTCAATTTGAATTAGAAGATACAGGAATTGGAATGAAAGAAGATTTTTTACCACATTTATTTGAAGCTTTTTCTCAAGAAGATGATGGTACAAGAACAACCTACAAAGGGACTGGACTTGGTATGGCAATTACTAAGAAGTTTTTGGATATGATGGGCGCTACCGTCAAAGTTGAAAGTAAATTAAATGTTGGTACAAAATTTCAAATTAATCTTTGGTTTGATATTGATAAAGATACAAAAATAAATGAAACAAAGATAGAAACTCATGTGAATTTAAAAGGAATGAAAATTCTTCTGGTGGAAGATATAGAATTGAACTTGGAAATTGCACAAAGTATTTTAGAAGAAGAGGGTGTTATTATTACTCCAGCGATGAATGGTCAAGAAGCAGTAGATGCCTTTATCAATCATCCTATGAATACCTTTGATGCTATTCTTATGGATATTATGATGCCAGTGATGGATGGTATTACTGCTACAAAGACAATCCGTGCCTTGGATAGACCTGATGCGAAAACAATTCCCATTATTGCAATGACTGCAAACGCCTATGAAGAGGATATTAGAAATACACATGAAGCTGGTATGAATGAACATCTTTCTAAACCTATTGATATAGACTTGATGCTAAACACAATATCCTATTTTTATCATTCCTACCAAAACGAGGAGCAAACAGATGATTTGACAGGTCTGAAAGCATTGTTGGCGGATGATGTAGAATTGAATCTTGAAATTGCAGAGGAACTATTAAAAGGGATGGGAGTAATTGTTACAACAGCACAAAATGGAAAGGAAGTAGTAGATATTTTTTCTAAAAATCCAGAAGGTACCTTTGATGTAATTCTTATAGATGTACATATGCCAGTGATGGATGGTATTACTGCTAGCAAAACCATTCGTGAAATGGAGCGAAAAGATGCACATAAAATTCCAATTATTGCAATGACAGCAGATGTTTATGAGGAAGATATAAAGAGAACGAAAGAAGCAGGAATGAATGGTCATCTAGCTAAGCCATTACAATTTGAAAAAATAATATATATGTTATCTGGAGTGAAACAAAATATTGGAACTTTTTATAATTTTGAATAGATTAACATTAGAAAGAAGGTGGGAAATCTATGTTAAAGAAGATATTAAGTCTATTGTTATATATTATTATAGTTACAAATGTAATTACAGGTTGTCAAAGTAGTAATAAGATATCTACAAAGGAGATTGAAAAGAAAGAAGAACACCAGCCTATCACAATATCTAATCTTAATAACTTTATTAAAAAAGATTTTCTAGATGCTTTTGAAAAAAAGTATCCAGAAGTAAAATTAGAACTTATTAGTTATGGTGGTATGAATGGAAGTGGATATGCAAAATATACACTAGAACATGGAGATATTGCAGATATATATGTTACGCCGCAAAGTTTTAGTAAAGAAGCCCAAGAGAAGTACCTTCTCGATTTATCTAATTATAATTTTGTGAATTATTATTCCAATATATTATTAGATTCTCTAGATATTAATGGAAGTATTTATCTTTTGCCTTCTGGTTATCAATTAACTGGAATTTATTACAATAAGACAATACTAAAAGAAAATAACTGGGAGGTTCCTAAAAGTTTTGATGCATTAGTTGCGTTATCAGAAAAGATAGAAAAAGCAGGATATCAAACGATGGGGCATGAAATGTCATTGAATGGATATCCTTTTAACTATTTTTTTAATATAGGAAATACCATATATTTTAGTACTCCAGAAGGAACACAATGGAAGAAAGATTTTCCAATAGGGAAAACAAAAGCTGCTGGTAATAACAAATTAAAGAAAACAATAGAATATTTTAATCAGTGGATAGAACATGAGTTTATTACAACAGAACATATGGAAAAAGAAAGGTTTTTTGAGGGAGATTGTGTATTTTTTCTTTGTCTTGGATTAGATAAATATAAGAATACAACAGAAGAAGGAAAAACTTATGAATTTGGGACATTACCTTGGCTTAGTAAAGATGGCAGTAATAATATGCTAACAAGAACCGTTTCTAAATATATGGGTATTAATAAATCGTTAGCTGATAAAGGAAATGAACAAAAATTAGAAGATGCATTAAAATTATTAAATTATATTTCTACGATAGAGGGACAGCAAGCGCTGATGACAGAAAATAATCAGTATATGCTATCTTTAAATGAAATAAAACTACCAGAAGATAGTCCCTATCAAGAGATTATTAGTTTGGTAAATGAGGGGAGAACTGTTCCACTTCTATATGTAGGATGGGAAAAACAAATTATACCAATTGCACAAGATATTAAAAAATTAATAAATAGAGAAATAGATATAGATGAATTAATAGAATTGATGGATCAAACCAACGATGAATTACTGAATGGTTCTTCTGATGATATATATGCAGTAGTGGATGAAGTGTTGACAGAAGAAACTTGTGCTAGACTAGTTGCAATTGCAGAAGGAAAAGCAGTTGATGCAGATTGTGCCATTGTTTCTTTAAATAGCTATCATGGAGAGGAATATTTTAATAATCAGGGAACTTCCCATTATCTTTACGAGGGGGATGTAAATACTGATATTATTAACATTATTAGGCCAAGATCTACAACGATTTCTACCATAGAGATGACAGGCGCGGAGATTCGCTCTATGCAAACAGCAGGATTTGACTTAGATAAAAATGGTAATCCATATGAGTATCTTTTATTTACCAAAGAAGATATGGAACTGAAAGATAATGTTACCTATAAACTTGCAATATCTACAGGTGAATTGAGTGAAGATTTCATTTCAAAAGCAACTGAAACAGAAAAATCTCCTTTAGATGCGATTCGAACTTATTTAAGAGAACTTGGACATATAAATGCAGATGCGATTCGATGGGATTAAGAAATATTGGTTTATCGCGAAGTGATTATATGCTAGAATGGACATAACTAACGATAGCTTATCACAAAGCAATTATAGTATCATAAAAAATTAATATACTGGTTTATATAACTATGTGAAGATTTTAGACAGGAGAACAATTAATACAAGAATAGGTGAATATCCCTGTTTATGCAGGTTTTAACATTTATAACAAAGATAGTAAAAAGCTTATGTAAAAAGGAAGGATGAGAAATTTATGAAGAATGCAAAAGTTAAAAGAGTATTATGTGGTGTTCTAGCAGTGGTAATGGCAATTACACTGTTGTTAGAATATCCTGTATCTGCAACAGAATTGGCAAAAGAAAACACGATTGAGCAGGTGTCTGAAGAAGAGGAGCTATTAAAAAAAGAAAGCGCTATTGCATATGTGTCAGAAAAAGAAATGGAAAAGGAACCATTAAAGGGAATAGCTGCACAAGAAGAATCTGTTCTTATTGGCAGACAGGCAGCAAAATTGACAGAAGAGAAGCGACAAGAGGACAAAAAACAAGAGGATGGAAAAGAAATTTTAAAAGAAGAAAAGGAACCATTGACAACAGATGATGTACTAGAACCAGATGGACAATTAGATCGGACTGTTACACAAGGAATTATTAGCGGAACTTGTGGAGAAAATGTCAATTTTCAGTTGGATTCAGAGACTGGGGAAGTGATAGTAAGCGGAAGTGGAAAGATGGCAGATTATGAATATGCTACAGATTCTCCCTTTTATCCATATGGAGATATCATTACTTCTGTTCAAATCGAAGAAGGAATAACTTCTGTAGGAGCATTAGCTTTTGCTTTTTGTTTTGGAATAGAGAAGGCAGATTTTCCAAGTACGCTTACTGAGATTGGAAATCAGGCATTCCTAGGCTGTACATCTATGGAAACAATCATTGTACCAGAACAGGTGGCAAGTATTGGAGATTATGCACTGGGATATTATTGCAAAAATGGGAAAGAAGGGATATATGCTATATTGGGTCTAAATATTTTAGGAACTAGCGATTCAGCAGCAGATACTTATGCAAAAGAAAATAACATAACATTTTTTGCGTTAGATACTATTTCACATGCCTGTGGAGAAAATTTAACATGGAATTTGAATTTAAAAACAGGCGTACTTGAGATCTCTGGAAGCGGAGATATGTCAGATTATGAAAGAGTCAGTTATAATAATGCGTTAAAACCACCTTATTATAGTTATCGTTCTTACATTACATCTCTTGTAATTAAGGATGGAGTGACAAGCATTGGAAAAGCAGCTTTTTGTGAATTTGACAAATTAAAGGAAGTGCAGATTGCGGATAGTGTAACTTCCATTGGGAGTAGTGCATTCTCTGATTGCGGCAATTTAGAAAGCATTTTATTGCCTAAAGAACTTACCACAATAGAAAATGGAGCATTTTCTAACTGTTATCAGCTTAAGGAAGTTATGATTCCTCAAAAAGTGGAAGTGATAAAAGAAAAAGTATTTTCAGGCTGCAATCAATTGGAAAGAATTGAAGTAGAAGCAGAAAATCCCTTTTATATGTCAAAAGAAGGAATTTTATGGAATAAAGAGCAGTCTACATTAGTTGCATTTCCAAAAGGATATCAGGAGACTACTTATCTTATGCCAGATACTTTGCGCACGATAGCTCCTTATGCTATTTCTGATATAAACTTAAAATATTTGATATTTCAAGGAGATATTCCCTCTGGTTTTGGAACGTATTATAAACAAATAGATAAAATTACCATTTTTTATAATTCTGCCAATCAAGGTTGGGATTCTATGCAGCAAAGTTTTCCAAATATATCTTGGGTAGACATGTCAGAATTGTTAGAAAAGGATACATTAAGCATTACAGCGGAATCTCAGCAATTGAAGATAGGAGAAAGTATACAGTTATCAGCAGAAATTAATCCAATGCTTGCAGTAGAGTTTAAGTGGTCCAGCAGTGATGAAAATGTGGCGGTTGTTTCACAAAGTGGAAAAGTGATTGCAGTAAATTCTGGTGCTACAAAGATTCAGGTTTCCAGTCAAGATGGAACATACATAGCAGAGATGTCAGTTACAGTGACAGGAGATACATTTTCTATGCCAAGCTATGATCTGCAAAATTTGGAGGGACAATTAAATTATACTTCTGTCTTTGTGCCCACCAAGCAGATCGCTTCTGAAAAACTTCATGGCATTTATTTCTTAAATGGAAAAGAACTTGGATTTTATTCTCTTATCAAGAAAGATTATCAAGTGGTTGAAACGTTTCCAGGATGTGATGATGCCTATGTTGCAAAGGAAAAACTATATCTTCTCTACAATAATACTTGTTATATCTATGATTTGACAACACAGTTTATGCTCTCTAAGTTCTATGTTGCAGGATATGAAATCTCAGCAATTGGAGCGGATGATACAGGCAATATTTATCTGGGGGGATTTGACAAATATCATTCAAAAAGAAAAGTGATTTTACTATTTTCAGAAGATGGAGAAAAAATTTATGAATTGCCAATGGGAATAGATGTATATGCATTTTCTGGTTTTGACAGTACAAATGGATATTTCTATATGGAAACTTATTATGACTTTTATGCTTGGGGATATTCTCATCCAGGAAAAGGTCTTACAATGGGAAAGAAAGAAGGAAATAAGTTAAAATACATTGATACTTATAATGCTTTTTTGGAAAGTGGTCTTATTTCTCGCAGCATGAGTTGTCTTATGTATCTATGTCAAGATGTTTATATGTATCATCAAACCTGTGCTGAGTTGCTTGGGGGAAAATATCTAACAGCAACTAGCGCAATGCAGGGCATTATTAGTGTCTATGATTCCCATTCTATTAATAATAATGGGATTAATAGAATTATGAATTTAAACAGAGCGGCAGCAGAAGAGGAAGCAGAAGAAGGCTATGATGATTTTTCTAGTATTGGAGTACGGGCAGTCTACAATGAAAAGAATGATAGTGTTATTCTATATGAAAATAACAAAACAATCTCAGAGTATTCTTTAAGTACAAAAGAGAAAATTGCTTCTTACCAGACAAAATATAAAGTATTTAACATGCTAAAAATAGATGATTCTGTAGTTGCAATCGAAAAAGATAATAATGCATATTATATGGAAATTTTGGATTGGGGAGCTGCGTCACAAATGAAAATTCAAGCAGAGAATGAAACAATGAAAGTAGGCACTTATCAGACCCTTTCCTTGGAACTCGACAAAACTTATACTTTATTTCCTAAATGGTCCAGCAGTGACAACAGTATTGCGTCTGTGACACAGGGGGGAAAGGTAGCTGCTTGGAAAGAAGGAACAGTAACCATTACAGCAAAAGTTACAGATTCCCTAAGTGCAACGATTAATATTACGGTGACTGCAGGGAATAACATTCTGCCAGAGAAAAATATTGTCAAAGAAAACGGTACAAATAGTTCTAATGATTCTGCGAATAATTATGAACGATATGGAAAAGTGGTAAATTCTTATCTAGTTGAAAATGATGACAAAACTTTAACGAGAGTAGAATATATTCCAGATAAAGGCATTTTAGTAGAAAATTATTCTTCCCAGTATAAATTGCAGTCAAGCAAAGTATTGAAGTGTGAGCTGGAATTATTTGGCGGCTTCTATTCTGGAAAAGATGCAAACTTTTTTGTCTTTGGACAAAAAAATGAGAAAGAAAGTGATGAAACAGAAGTATTGAGAATTGTAAAATACAATAAAAATTGGGAACGTTTAGGTCATGCTTCTGTCAAAGGAGCAAATACATATATTCCTTTTGATGCAGGTTCTCTTCGTATGGATGAAACAGATGGGAAACTTTATATCCATACCTGTCATGAAATGTATGCCAAAGGGGATGGATATCACCATCAGGCAAATATGACATTTGTGTTAAATGAAAAAACAATGGAAATGGAGCAGTCTTACTATGATACATTAAATCTTGCACAAGCAGGATATGTCAGCCATTCTTTTAATCAGTTTGTACAGACAGATGGTAACTATGCGTTTCGTGTGGATCATGGAGACGCTTATCCCAGAGCAATTGTCTTGACAAGATGTGAGGTAGATGGAAAAATTACAGATATTTCTTATTGTTTACCTTTTTCTATCAATGGAGACATTGGAAATAATTCTACAGGAGTGTCTATAGGAGGATTAGAATTGTCTTCCGACAATTGTTTGATTGTAGGAAATTCTGTAGACCAGAGTGATAAATATAATTATTCTGCTTATGGGCAGCGCAATATATTTCTAACAGTGACAGATAAACAACTGAACAATAATAATATCATCTGGTTGACCGACTATAAGAAAGATTCTGATATCACTCCATATACACCAACTATAGTAAAATTAAATGAAGAACAGTTTTTGATTATGTGGGAAGAATATCATAGTAAATCAAATCAGACAACTGTTAAAATGGTAACGGTAAATGCCGAAGGCACACAAACATCAGAGATTAAAAATACAGGTCTTATGTTATCAGACTGTGTTCCCATATGTACTTCTGATGGTTTGGTAAAATGGTATGTAACAGATCAAAATGCAATAAATTTCTATATGATAAATCCTTATCAATTGTCATCTGTGATGGATCCAACGACAGAAATATCTGTAACAAACATAAAATTAAATAAAACAAATATTTCTATTAATAAGGGAGAAAGTGTAAAATTAACTGCAACTTTAGAACCAACAGAAGTTTCTGGTGCAGAACCTGACTGGTTGTCTTCAAATCCTGAAGTTGCAACCGTAGAGAAAGGAAAAGTTACTGCCAAAACAGTTGGAACAGCAATCATTACTGCAAAAATTGGAAAAGTAGAAGCAACTTGTAAAGTGACAGTGAAAAACCCAACAACGAGAATTACTTTAAATAAAACAAAGATTAATTTAGTAAAAGGAAAAAGTATTACAATAAAAGCCACTATAACCCCTAAAGACAGCACAGATAAGGTGGTATGGTCCACTTCAGATAAGAAGATTGCAACGGTAGAAAATGGAAAAATCAGTGCCAAGGGAGCCGGAACAGCAACGATTACAACAAAAGCGGGCAATAAGGAAGCGACTTGTAAAGTAACCGTTAAGATTCCAGCAACCAAAATTACTTTAAATAAAACAAAGATTAATCTAGTAAAGGGAAGAAGTATTACAATAAAAGCTGCTATAACACCCAAAGACAGCACAGATAAAGTGGTATGGTCTACCTCAGATAAAAAAGTTGCAACGGTAAAAAATGGGAAAATTAGTGCTAAGCAAGCAGGAACAGCAACCATTACAGCAAAAGCAGGCAGTAAGAAAGCGACCTGTAAAGTAACAGTCAAGGTTCCAGCAACCAAAATTACTTTAAATACAACACAAATTTATTTGTTAAAAGGAAAGAATGTTACAGTAAAAGCAACCATAACTCCTAAAAATAGCACAGATAAAGTAGTATGGTCTACTTCGTCTAAGAAGATTGCAACCGTAAAAAATGGAAAAATCAGTGCTAAGAAGACAGGAACAGCAACGATTACAGCGAAAGCTGGAAGTAAAAAGAAAACAGTAAAAGTACATGTTGTTTCTAAAAAGAAAAAAGCCAAAAAAGTAACTTTAAATAAGAAGTCGGTAACGATAAAAAAAGGAGAAACGCTTACACTCAAAGCAACTGTAACACCAAAACAGTCCACAGATTTCCTGACTTGGAGCAGCTCTAATAAGAAGATTGTAAAGGTAGATAAATATGGTCAAGTGACAGCTTTGAAAAAAGGGAAAACAAAGATTACAGTAAAAACTTCTAGTGGGAAGAAAGCATCTTGTAGTATTACTGTGAAATAGAAGGGAAAGCATAGATGATTGAAAAAAGCAACTTCCAGTAGGGATTGTACGAGTAATGGTAATAAGAAGGTTACTTAAATTGCACTAACCTGTAAAGCAATTCAGTAGTAAGTAGTAAATTAAATAAAATAAGTTAGTATTAGAAAAAGGTTATTTTGCAATATTGTAAAATAACCTTTTTTAAATATTAAATTGTTACATGAAGTTTTATATTATTAAAAAAGCAGAATTCATTTGATTGAATTTCTGCTTTTCTAATTTTTGTATAGAAAAAACTATGCAAAAAATAATAATTAGGTTAAAATTATAAAAAACTAATATATCTGCAAGAAAGAATGAATGAGAGAAATTAAGATTACAGAGAGGAAAGACAAATGAAATTTTCAAAAGTAGACCATACCATGACAGCAGTCGTTAAGGTCGTCAAGCAGGAACAGTGTCCAAGGATATCTGGGATTATTTATGATAATCCAGAGAAATTTTATAAACAAAAAGAATTAACCATCGACCAGAGAATTGCAAACTTAAATGAAAAAGGTCAAAGGCTCTATTCTATATTAAATGCAAGTGTAGAAGTAAAATTTACAGATGCTTGGAAGGAAAAGAGATATTGTAAAAATGTCAGGAATAATTTTTCTAGATTAATCAAAAATGTACTGGCGATTAATCAGATGTCTGTTAAAAAATCCTCCTGTAATTCTCCGGCTATGCCACAAAAGATAAATAATCAAATGAAAATTATCAATAATCTTGTTGGGATGAATGGAAACTCTGAGTATTTTATAGAGCATGATCATATTGATATTGCACGGTGTAAAGAATTAATCAAATTATTGATTATGGTAACTATAAGAAAAAGTTTCTGTAAAGAGATAACAAGAGAAACAAAAAATGGAAGCATAAGAATTTTTTTGCCTGAGGTAGTGGAAAAGATTATTTTTGTTATGTGTGGGATAGAGAGTGAAATTTCTGAGGATGAAAAAGAGGCGTTTCTTATTACCTTAAATATGGACTATACGAGAGCCGAACAGTTAGAAAATGTAAAAAAGTCTATTATCAATCAGAATGTAAAAGTTCAGGCAAAAGAAGTAGATGGAATTGTTAAACTACAATTATCAAATGCAGAGCATAAGCGAAAAAAATATATCTTTCAGTTTATCAAGGAATTTGCTTCCTGTGACAGAAAAGAACAAAATAAAATGTTTCTTTATATAAAAAAATTAATCGTACTGTTTTATTGTGGGATAGATAAATATGAACATTTGGAAGAAAAAGAAGTTTCTGGTTGGGAATTTTCCTTGGATATAGAAGAAAATGCCTATTATAGTGAAAACATAAAAAAGCTTATGGAGAAAAAGAAAGAATGTAAAAATAAAGTAGAGCGAAGGAATATTAATGAGGAAATTAGAAAAGAAATAAAGAGTAAGATTCATGAAAGTTATAATCAGGGAAATGCATATTTTAAAAATAAGTACATAGATATTCAGGAAAAAAAGGAAGATAGTTATGAAAAAGCAACTTACTGGTTAAGTTATATTACAGAGCGGGCAGAACAGTTGCTTGTGGAGAAGAAAACACTGCTTTTAGGGAAAGAAGACATATTATCTATAAAATATTTGTGTGAATATACATGGAAGGAATGGCTGTCATTTATTTGTATGAAATATGTGGATATGGGAAAGGCAGTATATCATTTTGCAATGCCAGATTTGACAGATGTGCCTTCCACAGAACATACGGTGATTGGGGCAGTTTTGCCACAATTCAGAGAAGGATTGACAAGTTTTGATTATGAGAGAATACAGGCTTATGAAAATTTTGACAGAGAAATTTCCATGTATGTGATTTTTGCTGTCCATAATTTTGCCACGGCAGTATTGAGAGAGAAAGAGCAGGAAGGAAAAAAGCAGCATATTAGTAATGAGGATGTTTTATATTTGCCAAAAGATGCAGAAAAAGAATATCTAAGAGAAGATTCCCCCAAGAGAATTTTACAATTTTTTGGAGGAGAAAGTCGTTGGAAACAGCAAGGAGAAGATAAAAAATTTGTAGTGGAAGGAATGGAAGATGGATACAGCTTGTTTCAAGCCGTGAAAGAAGAATTAAAAGCAGTGAGAAACAGCAGTTTTCATTATACTGCGATGATAGGAGATGCTCAATCTGAAAATGGAATTATTAGGGCAATGTTTGAAAGAGAATATGCGAAAGCAGGGCAAGTAATCTGCAAAAAATATTATTCTAACAATGTTCTTATGTTTTATAAAGTTGCAGATATTAATAGATTGATACAGGCGTTATATCGTTCACCCAAAGAGCGACCAGCACAAATTCCTTCCTATGAGCGGATTTTAAAACGTTCTGAATTTGCTGTTTTTGTAGATAGATATATAGAATCTCCTAATAGACAAAATTTAAATAGAATGGATACTACAGAGATGGAAACATTTAGATCTGCTCTTTATTTTGTTTTAAAACAAATATACTATTATGACTTTCTTCAGAATAGCAATTTAAAAAGAAAGTTTCTTGAAAATATGAGGGTGTATATAGCACAAGCAAGGGATGCTTTCCAGCAAGACAGAAAAAACCGAGATTTGGCAGATAGGAAAAATGCGGCCGGCAGTTTTGAAAGGCGAATCAATGAAATCACCAAAGAGAAAACGGTTACTTTTGGTGGCATTTGTCAGCAAATTATGACAGATTACAATATGCAAAATGATAGAGAGATGAAAGTCGAAATCGGTAGAAAAAGTTCTGACAAACAGGAAGAAAAAGAAAACAAAAAGATGTATGGTCATTTTCCGCTGATTTTATATGAATGTATTAGAAATACGTTTTATCAGTACCTTAATATTACAGAGACCCAAGATAGATATGATTTTCTGAAAAGACCTGAAGATAGAAGAGAATTTTTCAGTCACTTAAAAGAAGAGGAATTTTGTCAAGGTCAGCAAATTAGTATGTATCAAGAACTTTTAAAAGATTCTGAAGATAGAAAACTTGCATGGTATACATTGGCACACTTTTTAAATCAGCGGCAGTTAAATCATATGATGGGAACTTTTAAAAGTCATATGCAATTTGTGGAAGATATTGATAAACGTGAAGCAATTGCTTGTCAATATCAAGATACAGCAAAAAAAGAGTTGACCAAGAAGCGTGTAGAGGCATATAAGAGAATTGTAAATATATTAGAATTTTCTATGCTATTTTGTGAACAAATGACAAATGTAGTGACAGATTATTTTAAAGATGAAGAAGAATATGCAAAACATCTTGCTAGATATGTAAATTTTGAAGATAAGGCACTGAAAGGCAGCGTAGCGTTAAAACAATTTTGTGAAAGAGAAGTAAAAGAAGGAGGTGCAAATGGAAAGATAGGACTTTATTATGATGCCTTAAACCCAATTGTAGATAAGAATATAGTCAAGGCAATGATGTATGGAAATGAAAAACTTCTGGAGGCTTGTGTGGAGCCAATTACAGAAGCAGAAATACAAGAGTATTATAAAAATAAAAACCAATTGTCAGGGGTATTTAAAGCTGGTAGATGTGAAAAAAAATGGCAGCAGATCAAGCTAAAAGACTTTCAAAATCAAAAAAATAGGATAGAACTTACCAATGTAGCTATCTATATGGAAATTATAGATGACCTAATGAGTCAATTGATATCTTGGGCTTATCTTAGAGAACGTGACTTAATGTATTATCAATTGGGGTATTATTATACAAAACTTTTTCATGGGGATAATGTATTACCAGAAGACCCTCGAAGAACTTTAAAAGGAAAGGAATTTTCTATTGTGGATGGAGCTATTTTATATCAAA
This sequence comes from uncultured Lachnospiraceae bacterium, assembly GCA_910586005.1. GTDB lineage: Bacteria > Bacillota > Clostridia > Lachnospirales > Lachnospiraceae > Petralouisia. The sequence goes on from CAJUHG010000001.1 coordinate 19,210, forward strand.
TTGTGGCAATGAATACTTATATTTTCCCTGTTTTTGTACCAGACAAGAAAAAGAAAGATCTAGTGACTCCATCCAAAGAAAAAGGAGGCATAGGAAAGGGACTTAGGGATTATGTTAAAATGTATAGTAGAGATATCTATTATGAAGGGCGGCAGTTATTTGAACGGAGAGATAGTGAAAAAGCATTAGATATAGAACATGATGAGATAGCAACATTCCGCAATTATATAGACCATTTTAAATATTTTTCAAATTTAGATAGAAGTATGATAGATTTGTATAGTATTATATTTGATAATTTTTTTAGCTATAGTTCTAAGCTGCATAGAAGCGTACCCATTGTGCTGCAAAATATTTTAGCAAGATATTTTGTAATAGCTTCTATTAATATAGGAACAAAAGAGATGCTTAGTTTTAATTCTGAAAATAGAAAACAAAGAGCTTTTCTTACCTTTAAAGACAAACAATTATATTCTGGAACTTTTACCTATAAAATAAAAGAAAAAAAGGAGATAAAGAAAGAGAATAAGACATTTACCAAGGAACTAGAGAAAAAGATACATGTAGATGCAAGAGGAGAAAAATTCTTAGAAGAATTAAAGAGGATATTAGAATATTCTAAATAAATAATAGTTGAAAATTAAGGACAGATTTTTGATAAAAAATAATTGACGAATGGAAGAATAGCATGTAGAATGTATGATAAATACAGTAAGAAAAGAACCCCAGTCGTGGGTAATAACAGGACTTTTTTGCAAAATGCCGCTGATTCATTTAATGGAAAGCAACCCCAGTCGTGGATAATATATAACTTGGATGTCTTTAGTGCGTTCAGGCTGAACCTTTGGCGATTGGTGGAAAATTAAAATCCAAGGTATAGTTTGTACTGATTTTATAACAGGCAGAGTTGTAAAGCTGTTATCAGTTGAAACAGTCTGATACAACAAGCTGTAGGAATGTAGGTGCAACAACTGGTCAATGGTTAAGTTAAAAAACCAAGGGCAATACAATAGAATCCATGTTTCGCAAGGCTTCTATTGCCATGAACAAAAAATCTAGGAAAGGAAAAGCAAATCAGATGAAATCCGCAAAATCACACAAGTAAGTGACTGTGAATATGTGCCGATGGCTTAGTCGGGAATTTACAGCTGTGGAGTGTACAAAGAACTGCGAGTAGTTGAGGTTCACCGAAAGCATACACGATGAAACAGCAACTACAAACCGTGAGATTGCAGCAAATCATCTAGCATATACACTTTTGTATATGTTTTTAGCAGAAGATAGATTAATATGGTATACGTGATAGGTGTATTCAATGAGAGTTATAAAAAACTTGGCTTTGTAAAGTCCTGTTCTGGGAGGACTTTTTTCTCAACTCAAGATCTTAGCGAGGCTAAGCGCTTCAATTCAAAGTCAATGGCAGTAGATATGGCTAATGAACTGGACCAGCAGGCTGATAGGCAGGGAGTTTACTTGATAGTAGAGCAGATTAAGTGACTATCTTTTGGGTATCATGTAAAATATAAAAGTAGAAATAAGGATTTTAAATATTTGTAATTACCTATACAAATAAGTAAGAGAACAACCCCAGTCGTGGGTAATGTATAACCTTTACGCCCTATTTAAGAATGCTGGTTATCAAAAAAGGTCATTTTGCAATAATGCAAAATGACCTTTTTTTGCGCAGGGGTGCGTAAAGTATCTTGCTGCTAAGACAGCACGCGCCTCGCGCAGCGAGTAGGAAAAAATCTTTCCTACTCGATTATGTATAAGGACACATAATATCTTTTGTGGTTTTATGGCACACAATTCGCGCAAAGAGTAGAGAAAAAACTTCTCTGCTTTCCTGCACAGAAGCACATATAGAAATTAATTGCTACGCAGTATACGCCTTAAAATTGAAATAATATTATCCTATGTATATTTTTTGTATTATAATAAAATTATTATAGATTTTTTCTGACGTTTAAATTGTTTTGCTATACTCGAAGTTTTTAGTGAATAGAAGAAGGATTACTTTCTATGTCCTCTGGGGCATCCCATGATGGTCATGCGACTGTTAGAAAGGAGCAAATTTGATAAAGTTAGATTGGGAATATGTATATCAATGCAGTGCTGAAAATTATAAAGAAGTATTAAAAGAGAGGATACATTACTACAATGATATAAAAAAAGAAGACTATAAAACCATAGACGCTTGTGTTGCATTTGCCCTTAAAAGTGGAAATCATGTTGCATTTGCAAAATATTTTATAGAAAAGGCTATGAGTAATGTTAGCATATTTTCCAAAAAGCTGCAGGAAGTTATAGATTCAGGTAAAAATATCGGTGTGCAGTGGGGAAATCTTAAGTTTATGGAATCTGCATGTTGGCGTTCTACAGAATTTATATATACCAAAGAAAATGTAACTAGAGCATCCTATGGAAAGGCGATGCTTTCCAATTGGAAAAATGGCGCTTGCATTCCTGATAGAGATGTGATTATGCAAATTGGATTAAGTTTAGGATTAAATGGAGAGAAAACAAATGAGTTGCTTCGGTTGGCAGGATATGAAAAAATGTATGTGTTAGATATAGTTGATACAATTATGTTATATTATTTGGATTATTATTGTGATAGCAAGATACCTCCTTTTGAAAAGTTACAAAATGTAAAGCATCAAATTAATATTTATTTGGAGAAAAGTAATTATGAGGATATGATTGGTGTCAGTACATACAAAAAATCTGCCATTACTAATAAATTTGAGCCAGAGGAAAAACAAATTATCAATGAAATTTTTGATAAATTTAATAGAGGGCCTATACCCTCTGGGGCATTCCAAGATGGTCTAAAGGGTATAGATTTTGATAAAATTCCTAATGCTCTAAAAGAGAAATATGGAATAAAATTATGTGGAGGAAAGGTTGCTTCTAGACAAAAAGAATCAAAGCAGGAAAATCTAATTATTGGAATGCCTGAATTTCCAGAAAATAGAGAACAAGCTAGGCGATTTTTTGTTTGGAATGCTAAGAAAGAAACATGGTATCGTTATGAACAAAAAGGGGTAAAAAGAATTGGACTTATTAATACGCTGGATAAAGATATAGATAATACCATTAAAAATTATAGAGATTACTTGGAAAAAAATATAGAAAATAAACGTAAAGAAAGTAATACAGAGTATTTGACTGTTTTATTTCATGAAAAATTAAGGAAAAGTATAACTAATAAGAATTTGGATGAATTTTTAAATTCTTATATCAATGACAATGCATTAAGGGGAATCTATTCTCTTAGATATTATGGATATTTAAAAAAAACAATAGAGTATCTTGAGACACCAGAGGCTTATATAAAAAATATCAAATACTCTCCCTTAGAGTTAGTAGCTAATAAAACACAGAGATTTATAGATAAATCAAATAAGAAAGAAATTTACTTAAATTCTTCTTGTGAGAAATTTGCAAAAAATTTAGAAAAAAATAAAACGTTCCAAAATCCAAGAGAGACCTATCTTCGTATCGTTAATACTATTTGGAAATTAGAAAATGTAATAGAACAAAAAGGATTTTTACAGGAAGTTGTTTGTCCAAAAGGAAAATATTTAAAAGTGCGTATGTTAATAGAAGGAAGAAATATTGGGGGAAGCGATTTTGGTCTGGAACAAGAGAATAATAAGAAAGAAGCATATGTATTGGATATCGGGAATAAGACAAACTTAATCAAGTATGCAGTTGCTACAGGACAAGAAGAACATATAGGGCAATATCTTAAATTGGCTGGATTTTGGGATTGTGATTTGTATAGTTTTAGTGATGCGGAAATAGAACAATATATATGTGATAGAACTGACTTATTGATAGTATATGCTCATAGATATAAAGAAGAACTTTTGAGAGCATGGAGTGAAAAATTGGAAAATAAATTAGGTTACAAAAACCAAGAAGAGATAGATTTCCCTTTTATAAAATTATTGATGCTTATTAATCGTGAGATACAATTTATAGCAAAGGAAATAAAACATTTCCCTGAAAAATCAGGAGGGTATTTGAGAGAATCCATTTCAGAACTTTTAAAAGATATGGTTTATCCACTAAAAATTCAAACAGAGGCGAAGTGGGCAGAAGGTTCTAGCCTTTTTGGGAAACAGGAGATATAATTTTCACAATATTTATAGTCACAAGTTATGTGGAACTCACAGAGTACAAGATACGAAGTACCATGTACTAAAAATATACAGAATGGAGAAAAGATGATAAAGATTGATAATTATAGATTACTGGATATAATTGCAGAGACAAACTATGCTCGGCTATATAAAGCTGTAAAATGTATACCTTGTGAAACGACCGCATGGTCATCTTGGGATGCCCCAGAGGGTATACCTTGTGAAACGACCGCATGGTCATCTTGGGATGCCCCAGAGGGTACAGATTTGAATCAATACTCTGAAGATGAATTATTGTATGCTGTGAAAGAATATTTGAATGGAGATATGGGAGAAGCAGCATTAGAGAAAGAAAAAAGAATATCCCATCATATAGAAAACCATGCTTCTAAAAGTATTGTAATTCCTATCTTATCTACAATAAAATATAATGATAAAGAGTATGCCATTATGCAGTATAAGAAGAATGGAATGTTTTTAAGTGAAACCATCAATCAATTAGAAGCAAGATATGGTGTAGGAAGTATTCCAGTAAATATTGTGCTGAATATAATAGAAGAAATATTAACATCTATTAAAATTTTTCATTCTTTTGAAAATGGGAAAGGTTATTTGCATTTAGATATTCATCCAGCAAATATTTTCTTTGAAAGTGCAGAGATTGAAGCGAACGAGATAGGAAAAGCAAAGTTTATTGACTTTTATAATTCTATTCAGATAGAAAATGGAACAATCAATGATAAGATGGAAACAATAAGATGTGCCATTTCTGAATATGCTTCCCCAGAACAACTAGAAGGAGAAGTGCGAAAATTTTGCAGAGCTACTGATTTATATTCCATTGCGGCTATTTTTGTTCGACTATTGCAAGGAAAGTGTACAGAGAAAATTAAAAAAAAGAATGGTACTATTTGGAATTCTGCAGCAGATGCATTTTTCATGTGTGCGATGAATTATAATCCAAAGTATAGATTTGAATCAGCAGAAGAAATGATAGCAGCTTTAGATAGATTAAGGAAATTAGCACAAGCAAATTACGATTTGGATTACTTTAAATTGTTGTCTATTTCATATGATATGTTTTTGCCAGAGATAGATAATAAAATGACAAATCTTCCGTTTTTAGAGGATAAATTTAAAGTTGCTGTTAAGAAATTGGAAGATGATTTGAAAGTAAATATCATAGAAATTGCTAAATGTTATTATATTTTTTCTGCATTATGGGCAATGGCAGAAAATGTTTGGGACAATTTGAAATCAGATGTTAAAAATCAATTGATATGCAGTGGGATAGCATGCTGCAATCATATGGGAAGGACAGAACAAGCAATAGAATTATTTGAAAAGTTACAAGAAACAAAGACATGTATGCCACTATTAGAGTATTTAAGTCTTATCAATCGTGCTGCTGTTATGTATGCAGATACTTGTTATTTTCAAAAGGCAAATGATTTGATTGTAAAAAATATTAATGGTTTAGAACGTATCAAAGAAGCTTATGAAAAAGTAGCTATTGAAAATCAGATGGATGGTAAAAATGCTACAAAAATGAAAGAATTGGGAAGAGCCTACAGTGCATTAGGAACTTATAAAACAATTCTGAAGAATGGAAATGCATTGGAATTATTTCAAAAAGCATTAATGGAATTTGGTGATGATATAGGAAACAGAACAATAACGATTTCCCATATATTAGGTTATGCAATTGAAAAACAAGATAAAGCGTTATTTCAAAAATATTTTACTGAGTATTATGGAAGAACAGATTCTATGGAAGAATGTTTGAAACATATACTGTGTGGCAGAATAGATTTGTATAAATTGTATGTATATTTGAAAGGTATCTATGTTTTTGAAGAACGTTTGAAGGATAGACTAATAAAAATGATATCAGACTTATTGTATGAAAAACGCTTGAAGGATTCTTCCTATCATCCAGTGGAATTAATTTATAAATATATAGGTTTGATATTATATAAAATAACAGGTAAAGTGGATGCAAAAGTAGAAGAAGCAATGTACTTATCAATAACTTGTATTGAAAATGGAAAAATAAATCTTAATTGCAAGATCAATATTTTAATGTGTATCACATATCAGACAATGAGTATTTTCAATCATATCACAGGACAAGAGGATGAAAATGAGTATTTGGTAAAAGTATTTAGGAAACATTGTGAAACAAGCGGATGGCATCATTTGATTGATGGTTTAGATAGTGGAAGGTCGTTAGAGCAACTTCTCAATTATGAGTATTCATAATATGGTATTTGCGGTTCAAACTATCCGCTTTCTTAGACAGTACAAGCTGCAACGGGTTTAAATCTGTCAGGAAAAACAATAAGGGGATACGCTTACAGTAACAGTAATTTTTCTGTATATAACCCTGAATGCAAATTATATTTTGATTCTTTTTCCTAATAAATATTATCTGATTTATTTGTTATTGCAAAATCTTAAAAAATCCAGTCAGTCGCAAAGAGGCGTTAATGTTATAAAAAGAACATTCTTAAAAATGCAGTAATTATGGGCAATACAAGGATTTATGATTAAAATTGATGGAACAGATTTTTTGATAGAAGACCGTTGACGAATGGAAGAATAGAATGTATGATAAATACAGTAGGAAAGCAATCCCAGTAGTGGGTAATAACTATCCAACCTTTGAACTCCTTGTGTGGCGCCTCAAAGTGAGCAATCTCCTCATGAGTGAGGGACTAAGAGAGTTGAAGTGGGCTTGCCCACTTTGTTATCCAGAATATTAAATTTCATTTAGAAAAAACGAGTGATAAATTTAAGAAAATAAAAAACTACCTTTATGTATATTACATATTGGTAGTTTATTTTATATCATGATATTTCATTTAAAATAATTTTAAAATTGATATTTTATTCTTCTTCCATAGAAACAAGTTTTATAAATGCATCTGGTAGAATAGCTGGAGTATTAGAATATTTATAATCTTTTATATTCCTTGTGATAATATAATCTATGTGATTTCGGTTTGCACAAACAGAAATCACTGCATCTTCATAATCTTTTATATCAATCCATAATGCTTTTTGACAATCTTCAGAAGTAACATCTAAAATATAAAACAATTCAAACAGTTTTGCCATAGTATGTTTTGTTTGTTCTGAATCATGTAAATGTTTTCTTATTAAATAGTAAATATCTGTAACAGAATTTGCTGTGATATAAAGTTCTTCTATTTGGTTAGCAGCTAATATAAATATTTTTTCTGCTGCTTCTCTAAAAGGTTCTCTCCCTGTTAATGCATCTATGATAATATTTGTATCTATTAATACTTTCATTATTTATTTTCTAACCTCTCATCTTTTGCCAAATTTATATCAGCGTCTTTGGATAGTATTCCAAATAATGATTTTGCTGTATCCACTCTGTTTTGGTTAGGATTTGTCAACTTTGCAATTACTTTTCCATTTTTTGTAATATAAATGTCTTCTTGGGCAGAAAGCAATAAGTATTTCCCTAAATTTTGTTTTAATTCTGTTGCTGTTATAGACATATTCTCATCTCCTTTCGTACTATTATTTTATATTATTCGTATGATTTTGTAAACTTATTTATACCTTGTGAAACGACCGAATGGTCATCTTGGGATACCCCAGAGGGCATACGATTTTAAAATTTAACGCTAAAAATATTTTTCTATCATTACAATTTAATAGATAAATTTTTGTTATAGCTTGTGAAACAACCACATGGTCATAATGGAATGCCAAAATAACTACATATGTACTCAAGGAATATAATAAAATACTCTAGATGGTATTATTTTTAAGTCAAAGCAGATATTAGCAATACCTGTAGGACATGAATACCCACAGGGTATGATATACCCAAAAAGCATGATATCCGCTTCGCTACTTGCTCATAACCTTATAGCTGTTATCGTAGCTTTTCAGTGGGAAATTATACTCCCATTGAAACAAGCAAGTTCCATCTATGTGCTTATATCTCTGTGACATAGAAGCAGGGGACTTTCTTGATGAGATTAAAGCGTTGCTTATTGTTGTAAAGTCTTAGAAAATATCTGGTTAGTCTCAGATATGATAACACAGGTTTTGTCATACTTTTGATAAAAAAATATTAGGTAAATATATAAAAATTAAAGACAAAAATCCAGTCAGTCGCAAAGAGTCGTTAATGTTATAAAAAGAACATTCTTAAAAATGCAGTAATTATGGGCAGTACAAGGATTTATGATTAAAATTGATGGAACAGATTTTTGATAGAAGACCGTTGACGAATGGAAGAATAGAATGTATGATAAATACAGTAGGAAAACAACCCCAGTAGTGGGTAATAATCAAGCACACATCATCCGTTTCATAATCAACAGGGTTATTTAGTTGCATCTATAGGAAAGGAACCCCAGTAGTGGGTAATAATCAAAAAAACAGATTACGAGTTACATCTATAGGAAAGGAACCCCAGTAGTGGGTAATAAATAGTGTGTGCATACGGTTTCCATATACATAAAAAAGGTCATTTTGCAATAATGCAAAATGACCTTTTTTATGTACAGGGGCGCATATGGAAATTAACTGCTACGCAGCATGCACCCCGCACGACCAGTAGGGAAAGAAGAATCTTTCCTGCTCGATTGTATAAAAGAAACATGGGGAAAATTGATTGCTAATGCAATATAAGCCTCGCATGGATTGCTTTTGGTAATATTTTTTCTACAGAGGAAAGTGACCATATTTTTCGATTTTTTTCATTTTTTTAATTTTTGTGTAGTGTAAAATTAGAATTTTAAATGATATGATAATTTCATAAGAAATCAAGGAAATTTCCAATAATCTATTCTCTTACAATAAAAATATGAAAGGAAGTGAACGTATTTTAAGAACAAGTTGTCTATATGATTGTATTTTTATATTTATGGAAGGAGAAAAAATTATGAAAAAATTATGTAAAAATTCAGTATTAATGTTATTAATGATTGCCATGTTATGTACTACTATATGTCCAATGTCATCATTTGCAGCATCTAAAAAAACAACCACATATTATGTTACAACCAAAGCGGGTTTGCGTTTGCGTAAGAGTCCTTCTACATCAGGTAAGATTATTACAACCATGCCATATGCTTCATCTGTCAGTGTGTATTCCATTTCAAATGGTTGGGCATATCTTACATACAAAGGAAAAGCAGGTTACGCGTCAATCCAATATTTATCTACGAAAACCCCCGCTTCAACTGGAAATAAAAAAACAAAATTAAGTTATGCTTTATACCATAATTCATCGGCTCGAATTTCTTGTAATTTCGATGGCTATAAATCAAAGAAAAACAGTAGGCACGAAGGAATAGACTTTGTTTTGCGAAATGGTGCGCCTATTTATTCATTAGTGAGTGGAATTGTGACTAGAGTTAGCTATGGGAAAAATGGCTCTGGAGGCTTGTCAACAGTGGCTATATATGATAGTTCAACAAACAAGACGGTGGTCTATCTCCATTCCAAGCCCTATTCATTAAAAGTCGGCGCAAAAGTTTCAAAGGGTGAGAAGATTGGAACGCAGAGCTGGCGTGGAGTCTCCAGCAGTTCTAGTGGGCATACTCATGTGGAGGTTAGGAACGGGAGAAGGACTTCTGCGGCCATCAGTCTCAAAGATCCCAAATTAGATAATGAAAATCCAAACGCCTTTTGGAAATCGAAAGGATATATTGTACAATAAAATTTAGTTGATATAAACAATAGAAAGCACACTTTGCAAACTTTCTATTGTCATGAATAAAAAAATCATAAAGGGAGCTAATTTATTCCCGCGAGCAATGCACCCACAGGGCACTTAAGCAAGCAGCCACGTTAGCGTGGATATTTGGCGGTGCTATGCGCCAGTGGCGCATGTTAAGCACGGATCGAAACGGAGTGTAGACTGTCGCGAGGGTAAGTACCCTTTGGGTGCAAATACCCTGCCCTTTGGGCGGAAAGAATAAGCTAGGTCATGTCCCATAGCTTTCTGTGTGGTATTTGACTGCAAATACGAAATATTGTAGATTATGTTCAATAAAAGCTACAATATTTCGTGTAGTTTTTGCTTATTGTAATAACTTCTTTTTTATTTTTACATATGTTTATAAACATGTACAAATAAAGTATTTGGTACAAAAAATAAAGTTATTGAGATTTCAGTTACCTTATTTCAAATTTTCTAAAGTTCCTGCATTTGCACTCGGCAGCCGAATCGTAAATGTACTGCCTCCGCCTTTGGTATCACTAACAGAAATTTTACCACCATGTGCATAACAAATTTCTTTTGCTATGGAAAGACCTAAGCCAAAGTGTTCTTTTTTGTTGTGGGAGGAATCAATCTGATAGAATTTGTCAAAAATTTTTTCTTTTTCAGCATTTGTAATGCCTATTCCAGTATCAATTACTTGGATATAACATTTCGTGCGCAACTGGTAAATATGTAGAGAAACACTTTGTCCAGAAGGCGTATAAGATAGCGCATTGTCTAATAAAATAATGATTGCTTGTTCTATTCTTTGTACATCACAAAAACAGATACAATTGCATAGCTCATCTTTTAATAGAGAAAGAGAAATATTTTTGCGTTTGGCAATGTCAAAATACTTTTCATAGATGGATGCTACTAAATCTGTAAGATTAACAAGTTCAAATGCAAAGCTTAAAGTAGATTGTTCCATTTTAACTAAGCAAAGCAAATCTTGTATCAATCGCTCCATTCTAGACATTTCATTGTCTATCAATGAATAAATACGTTCTGATTTTTCTGTATCAGGTTTATTTTTTAAAATAGATAAACCTGTTTTAAAAACAGCTAATGGGGAGCGAAGTTCATGAGATGCAAAAGCAATAAAATGTTTTTGTTTTTCATCATTTTCTATAATGGGTTTTAAAGTATGAGAAGTAAAAATATAAGAAAAAATGGATAAAACCAAAATAGAAATAAACCAAATGGCAAAAAACCAAATACGTTGTATTTTTACATTCTGATAAAAATCTTTTAAATTATATAAATAGACAGCATTAATTTCATGTTTCTTTTCTTTATCATAGATTTTTGTATTCATAATAAGAAAACGATTGTCTGCTTTTTTATATTTAAAATATTGTTGTTCCAGATGGGATAAGTTTGTTTTTGTAGTTATATCTTGTGAAAAAGTTACAGAATTATATTGGGATGCTTCCGAGGATATATTTTGAAAAACAATAGCAGAATCCTGTTGAGGGATTTCAGAAAGTATACCCTCTAAGGTATCCCCAGAGGGGCATGCGACCGTTTCACAAGGTATGATATTTTCTCTAGTTTTTAAAAATTTTCTTATATCATAAATAAAAGCGTGTTCCAAATCAGACAATGTCAAGGTAGAGAGCGTAGAAGGAGAGCCATTTACTTCAATATAAAGAATATCCTTTGTAAGATTACAAGTATTCATATACCAATGAATGCTTATATTTTTAGAGGTATATAATTCAGTGGAAATATTATTTGCTCTGAGAAAAAAAAGAGCTTTTTCTTGTCCATACATATTTTTTTCAGAAACTTTCAAACAACATAAAATAATCACAAGCACAATCAATGTAGTAGAAAGACAACAGATAAACGAGAGTTTCAGTCGAATTTTATAAAACATATCAGATTCTCCTAGTAAGATTAATTTTCCTATTTTAGCATTAGGCGATATCCTTGGCGGTGGATGGTTACAATCTGAACATTTGTATCTAGGGTGCTTAATTTTTTTCTTAACAGATAAATGTAGTTATCCAAATTACCATCTTCTATTTCTGCATTTGGTCCCCAAACATTTCCTATAATTTGCAGTCGTGTTAGAACTTGTTCGGGATTTCTAAGAAAGTATGACAAAAGATCAGCTTCTTTTTTGGATAAAATAAAAGTCTTATTTTTATGAATCAATTTAGATTCTTTTTCTGAAAAGCAAATATCCCCAAAGTTTAAGAAAAAAGGTGTTGTATGGTTTAATGTTCTGCGCATAACACTGCGCATACGCGCCAATAATTCTCCAATATCAAAAGGTTTTACAAGATAATCGTCAGCGCCAAGATCTAGTCCATTAATTTTTTCTATAGATTCTCCAAGGGCAGTGATAAAAATTACAGGAGTATTTACTTGCGCTTTTCTGATTCGTTTTAGTATTTTTTCACCAGAGAGATTGGGTAACATTCTGTCTAGTAAAATAATGTCATGGAGGTTTTGAAGCGCTAGTAGTAAACCTTCATATCCATCATGGCAAATATCAATAGAAAATCCTTCTGTTTCTAAGCCGTAAATAAGCAGCTCTGTTAAGCTAGTATCATCTTCAATAATTAAAATTCTCATAATATCCTCCCTATATACTGCTGCAATTTTTCAAAAATTTAGACTTATTATTTAAAAAGATATATATTGTCCACTATTAGCAAAATTTTAATTGTTAGTAATTTAGTATTATTGCAGTTTATCAGAAGTTATATCTAATTAGTAATAATATTTTTATCTAAAGTATATCATACAAGTTCTCTAAAAGTCCTCTAAATATAGAGAAAGAACTTTGTAAAAGAATAGAAATAGAAAGGGGTGACCTAAAATATTTAGAGAAGTAATAGAGGACTTTACAAATTTATATATGATAAGCTGGTATCACAATAGAAAATCTTGCAAGTGATAAAATTTCTATCATAACAGAAAATATTGTAAGTGATAAGATTGTGGTCATAACAGAAAATCTTACAAGTAACAAAATTACTATCATGATAAAAAATCTTGTAGATGAATTGAGTTCTAGAACAAGAAAAAGGAGTGTTGATATGAAAAAGAAAGTTATATTTTTTATTGGTATAATGTTTTTATTGTCTTTATTTCTAGGAGCATGTGCTTCTCCTAAAAATGAAAAACAAAAAGTAGCTAAGACAGAAAATCTGGAAAACGATGAGTTAAAAGAAACTGTTACAAAGGGAAGGTATCGAGAGGAGAAAATCGATTTTCCAGTTCCAATTAAAACGGTATTTGATGTGTTGTACAAAGATAAAGATGAGATTCAGATTTTATTAGAAGATGAACAATTTACGTTTTATTTTTATGAAAGTAAAGATTCTGGTGTTACTTGGCAGCAAAAGGAATTAAAGAATGAATGGTTGCCAGAACATTATAGAGTAGTTTCTGCTTGTTTTGGAACGAAAGAAGATATTATTGTATCTGCTGGAAAAATATCTGAAAATCCTCTGGATGAAGAACATGCAATTGGAGAGTATCTTTATTTTAGATTAAATAATATAGAGAGAGACTTTCAAGTAAATCAATTAGCATTGCATTTGCCAGAACCAAAAGAAGAATATTTAGATTTAGGTTATGGTCTAACACAAATCTGTTCTATAGATGAAAAACTCTATGGAATATTTAATACAAAAATAGAAGAAGAACTAACCTATCAATTGTTTTGTTTTAGTCTTACGGATGGTTCTGTTTCTTGGAAATTGGATTTTGATACAAAACCTGTGGAAATTGCAAAATTTGGAGATAAGTTATATTTAAATGAATATGATGGACAAATAAAAACTTTAGATAAGAAAACGGGACAAGAATTACCAGAAAGTTCTATCTCTTTGGAACACAGTTTTCTCAATTATATGGATATAAAACCAGAGACGAACAAACTATTTTATTGTAATGAAACAGGAATCTATGGAACAGATGACACAATGACTCTTACAGAACTTTTGGTAGATGGAAACTTGAGCAGGTTTTCTGATAAAGGTTATCAAATAAGAAAATTCTGTAGTGTAAATGAGCAGGTTTTTTTCATGTTTCTTGCAGACAATTCCTTTACAAAGATGGAGTTATTTAGATATGAATATGATGCTGAATTGGCCACACAGCCAAAGGATGAATTGATGGTTTATTCTTTAGAGGATAGTGAGATAGTAGATAAAATAATTTCTGATTTTAGGGCAAGTCATCAAGATATCTTTGTAAAACATAAAATTGGCATGCAAGATTCTTCTGTAACAAATGTGTCAGATGCGATTAATATTTTAAATACAGAAATTATGGCAGGAAATGGACCAGATATTTTAATACTAAATGGGCTTCCTTGGGAAGCATATGAAGAAAAAGAGATACTTATGGATGTAAGTAATGATTTAGATTCTTATATAAAAGAGAAGAAAGTGTTTGAAAATATTTTTTCTGCCTATCAAAAAGACAATGCTCAATATGTGGTTCCAATTTCTTTTCAATTTCCAGTGATTATTGGAGAGGAAAGCCAAGTATCACAAATTCATTCGATAGAAGATTTATTAAGAGTAATAGAAAGGATAGAGGATATGCCATCACTTTCGATAGAAGGTTTTTTACCTTATGTAGTTAGTATCTATTGGGATAAAATACAAGATGAGAACGATTCTATTTCAAAAGAAGAATTAAAAAATATATTAGAAAAAGCAAAGGAAATAAATGATCTGCTGCAACCAAAAGAAGGAGATTTTATGAACTTTTTTAAGATGCTTGGACATTGGGAGGAAGAATCTGTTTATGAAGCATTTGCAGAAAATTTCTTGGATGTGTGGAATGTGGTGTATGGTCATGTGGCATTAAGTTTGGGAAACTTAAGTTCTATCAGAGAGTTTACAGCTATTTCAGATCATATGCCAAACCAAAATTTATCCTATCAAATTTTTTCAGACAAAGTTTTTAGTTCATTGAATATGGGAATTAATGGAAGAACACCATCTAGAGAGCTTGCAAAGGAATTTTTAGAATTTGTGCTTAGTGAAAAAGAACAAAAAATAATATCAGATGAAAGACAAATCTTCAAGGTAGGATTTCCTGTGAATAAAGATGCTTGGGAAGCTATCATTGCAAAACCATCTCCAAAGGAACTAGAAGATTATGGAGATATATTTGAAAGATTAGGTGGGACATTTGAATGGCCAGAGCAAAAAGAGTTTCATAAACTTGAACAAAAAATGGAGAATCTTTCTACACCTGCAATGGAAGATAGCATTGTAATGCATACTATACTAGAAAGTGCAAAACCATATTTATCTGGAGAAAAAACAGTGGATACTGTTGTAAATGAAATAACACAAGCACTTGAATTATATTTTACTGAGTGATACCGGAGGGAAAAATTTGAAAAAAGGGCAGAATTATTTAAAAGATTTTCTTTTTATTTTACCAAGTTTTTTAGGCGTTTCTATTTTTGTACTTATCCCCTTTATAGATATTATAAAAAGGTCTTTTACAAATGTTACAGGTGAGTTATTTGTAGGATTTTATAATTATGAAAAGGTATTTCAAAATACAGCCTTTCGTTTAGCAATGGGAAATACTTTGCGATTTCTTATTATTTGTGTACCTTTACTGTTAAGTTTTTCGCTTTTGTTGGCAAATATAGTCTATGCATGGGAGAGAACCTTAAAACGAACATGTCTGTATCAAAGTATTTGTCTGTTGCCTATGGCTGTTCCAATTGCTTCTTTGGTATTTGTTTGGAAAATAATATTTCATAGAAATGGGGTGTGGAATCATTATTTTGGTAGTTCTATTGATTGGTTAAACTCTTCTTATGCCTTTGCTGTTCTAGTTGGTAGTTTTTTGTGGAAAAATATGGGCTATTATGTTGTTTTATGGCTCACAGGATTGGAAGGAATACCAGAAAGTTTGTATGAAGCGGCTGCTTTGGATGGAGCAGGAAGTATGAAAAAGTTTTGGTATATCACACTTCCTTCTCTAAAATCTATGACTTCTGCAACTTTTATATTGGCTTTAACTGGAACTTTTAAATCTTATCGAGAAGCCTATTTATTGGCTGGAGAATATCCAGATAAAAGTATTTATATGATACAACATATCTTACATAATTGGTTTCGTGATATGTCTATGGAAAAAATGTCAGCAAGTGCAGTGGTTATTGTAGGTATATTTGCAGTAATTGTATATCAAATGGGAGGTGATTAAAAGATTGAAACATGTAATGTGTAGGAAAATTTCTAATTTTATTATTGGCGTTGTATGTGTTCTCTCTTGTTTTCCAATTTTTATTTTATTAGTGGGGAGCATTACTGGTGAGCAAGAATTAATGATTTATTTAAAAGGAATATTTGAAGAACAAGGACAAACTTATTTTGTTTTATTTCCCTCATTTCCTACCTTAAAAGGTTTTCTGGAATTATTGCTGGATACACCAGAATTTTATATGGTATTTTGGAATTCTGTAAAACTTACCTGCTTTATTGTGATAGGACAATTAATTTTTTCAGTCCCAGCCGCTTGGGGATTTTCTAGATGGAAAGGGAAATTGAGCAATCGGTTATTTTATATTTATACTATTTTAATGTTATTACCATTTCAAGTTACCATGTTATCAAATTATCTTGTAATTGACAAATTAGGTATATTAGATACACATGCAGCCGTGATATTACCAGCAGTTTTTTCAACGTTTCCTGTGTTTATTATTTATCGTTACTTTAGTGCTATACCAGAAGAAATATATGAAGCATTTTCCTTGGAAAGTAGTAGTAAATTCCAATTGTTTTGGCATATGGGATTACCCTTAGCTATGTCAGGAATTAAAGCAACCATTTTGCTTAATGTGATTGAATATTGGAATATGATAGAACAACCACTTCTTTTTTTAAAAACCCCTTCCCTTTGGCCATTTTCCATTTATATTCCTGATATCAGTAAGGAAAATATTCAGTATGTATTTGTATTTTCATTTATGGTTTTGATTCCCATGCTTTTCATCCTTTTTTGGGGCAAAGATGAAATTAAGAACGGAATTGGAACAATGGTCTTAAAGGGTTAGGGTATATTAATAAAATTATTTTACGTTTTGTAGTATGAGTAAAAAAGTATTTTTAAGTAGTCAAATATCCATAAGAGATGTGTGGAAATAGAAAAAAATTTTTTTAGGTAATAGAAAAGGTGTTTGAAAATGAGATATAAAAAATATTTGAAAAAGAAAAACAATGATATAAAAGTAAGTGCTATTTTTTTATTTTTAATAGGAATGGCTGTTCTGACAGTAATAGCAAGAATAGCTGATTCTTTTATGATTCCACAAGTAAATCTCTCTTCTTTGGAGGAAAAGAAATTAGAATATCCAATAGAAATTGAAGGACAGATAAAAGCAAAAGGAGTTTGTGCTATTTATTGTAAAGAAGATTTAAGAATAAAAAATGTTTTCGTACAGCAGAATGATATGGTACAAAAAGGAGATTTATTATTTTCCATTGACAAAGAGAAACTTGAGTTGCAGATAAAAAAGATAGAACAAGAAATTAGTAAGTATAATTTACAGATCGAAGATTTACAAAATACATATGATAAGCAGATAAACCAAAAAAATCAAAATGTAAAGCGAGCAGAAGAAGATTATAATGAGATTTTAAATGTAACAAAAAATGCAGTTGATATAGCATATATGGAAATGGAACATGCAAGACAAGAATTAGTCCAACATGATAGTGTAAAACCACAAGAGAGAGAAGAACAAGAAGAGAGAAATCAAAATTTGGAAGAACTAGAAAGAGAACAAGATAAGATAAAACAAGAAAAAATAAAACAACGGGAAGAGAATAAGATACAGCTACAAGGAATAGAACAAGAAGATATAGAATCAAAAAGGGAAGGACAGAATGAAATAGAACAGCAAAATATGGAACAACAAGAAAATTTATTTGCAGAATGGATACAAAAAAGGGCAGAATTGGAAGAAAACTATTATGAAAAACAAAAAAATTATGAAGATGCAGTTGCATCTAGACAAGAAGCTATAAAATCGGCATCCAGACAAATGGAAGATGCAGATCAAGAAATAGTAAAAGATCATTCTGTTGTTTTCATACAAATAGAAAAAAAGAATTTAGAATATTCTTTACAAGAATTATATGAATTACGCCAGGTAGAGGGAAAAATATATTCTGAGTTTGATGGTAGAATATCTGAGTGTGGGATTTCTGTGGGAAGTATAACTACTTCTGAGCCAGTGTTTTTATTGGAGGATTTTAGTTCTTCTTTTCAATTTGAGGGGAGCATAGAGGAACCAATAGATTTTAATATAGAGGAAGGTATGGAGTGTATAATAGAAATGAAATCTAAAAATATCCTGCTAGAAGGGGTGAAAATTAGCAAAGTTATAGAAGAAGAGCAGGGAACATACCAAATTAAGGCTGATATTGATTCAGATGTCCATCCAAAAGTAGGAAAAGCCATATTAAAATTTACAAAGAAAAGTAAAAATTATGCCAATTGTGTTCCATTATCTGCTTTATATCATCAAGCAACAGGTTACTATGTAATAAGAATAAAAGAGGATATCACAATTTTAGGAGTACAAGCGGTGGCAGAATATGTACCAGTAACTTTACTTGAGAAAAATAATGAATATGCAGCTGTGGATGGAATGTTATTATCTTCTGATGAAATTGTTGTAAATGCAAGCAAGGAAATAAAGGAAGGTGAAAGAGTACGAATCCTAGAGGAATGACTATTAGACAATATTTTAAATATTTGGGATTGTTTGTAATTGGAATAATATTAATGATAAGTTTTATCAAGTTTAGTATTTGTTTTAAAGAAATGGAACATGTAAAAGAAGATTTTACTTATATTTATAGAACCCCTTTTCCTGTTACAGAATTAAGAGAGAAGTGTAAAAAAAATCAAATTATCTGTCAAATAACTTCTTATGAAGAAAATAGAGACAATGTGCAAAAGGAAATATTATCTATAGTAAAAATTAGTGACATGAAAATATTAAACTATCATAAGATAGAAAATTTATTTTTAGATAGTGATATTAGAATTGATGTGAATTTATTTAAGTGGATAGTTTATATTTTTGTAGGTATATTTTTTCTTGGTATTATAATTTTTTGTTTATGCCAATCTCCTAAAAGTTGGAAGCATATTATAGTAATATTTTTTTGGCTTTTGTATATAAAATTATTTGTATTTACTACAACAAAGCAGTTTCCCATATGGTCCCTTCCTGGGAAGTGGTCTGATTTAGAGGGATGGGGAAATTTATGGAAAGCAATTCAAAGACAAATAACATATATTATTTATTTTAAAGACAATCCAATTATAAATAACTATTATCAGTATTTTATCAATGGTATTTGTTACTTGTTTTTGATACTTATTTTATTCTATCTATTTTTAAAAACATCTCTAAAAGTAAAAAATTCTCAATGGTTATATATTGGAATTACTGTTATAACTTTTTTATGGTATATCAATTATGGTGTTTTGGATTTAAAAATGGTTATTTATTTTTTTCCTTGCATAATTTTGTGTTCTTTTTTCATATTTGATAAATGAAGGACACAAATTATGTGCAGAAGGGTTGATTTTTTATAAAAAGGTTTTTCTTGTATTGTAAAAACAGGTCTGCTATAATTAATTTCAAAGAAGAATTAAATTTTAGGAGGGCTTTTACATGAGTGATGAAAATGACATACGTGGACAAAATGAGCAGTCTAATTATAGCCAACAAGAACAAAACGCTCAGCAAAATTATAACCAACAAGGATATAATGCTCAACAAAACTATAATCAGCAAGGATATAATGCTCAGCAAAATTATAACCAACAAGGATATAATGCTCAACAGAACTATAATCAGCAAAGATATAATGCTCAGCAAAATTATAATCAACAGCAAAGTTCAGGATTTGGAATAGCTTCCATGATTTGTGGTATTATTGCTTTGATTACTTGTTGTTTGTGGTGCACCTGTATTCCATTGGCAGTTGTATCTATTGTGTTTGGTATTTTGCAGATTCAAAAGGGAACTGCTAAGGGTATGGCAATTGCTGGAATTGTATGTTCTAGCATAGCATTAGTTTTATTTATTATTTTAACTGTATGGGGCAATTATTTAGAAAGTACAGGAACCTATAATGAGATTTTAAGACAATTGGAACAGATGCAATATTAAGCCTTCTGAGTAGGATTAAGCAATTACTTGTGACATCGTAAATTGTTCAAGTCACTCGAGATGGAGAGACTTGAACAATTTATTTTTCTATAGGAAAGACTTTGTTATAAAAAAGCATTAAAACATATGGCTGAAACAAAAGAAAGATGTAATTATATCATTGTGTTTTTTGTATTTAATTTATGGATTTGACTTTCAGATAAGCCTGTAGTTTTAATAATGATCTCTAAAGGAAGGTCTAATGCTAACATATTTTTTACAATGTCAATACAACCTTCTTCTCTTCCTTGTTGTAAACCTTCTTTTCTTCCTTGTTGTAAACCTTCTTCTCTTCCTTGTTGTTTTGCTTCAAGCATAAATTGATTATAGTCACGTATTGCTTTTTCCCTAGCTTCATATTCCAAACGTTTTTCTTTATCTTGACTTATTAGTTGCAATTGTTGATATGCACTATTTATATAGGGACTTTTAGTTGCTAACATGTCAAATTCCTCCTTTCTTTCTGCATTAAGAAATTTTGCCCATAATAGAAGTGAACTACTGTCATCTTTTAATTCTTTGGGTAATTTAGGAAGTTCTAATATATGAAATTCCATTTTATCTGTAAATTTGATATGACGCTTATCTTCAAGAATATGAAAACGAGAGTAAAATTCTTTTTCCTCTTTGAAAAGTTTAAAATTTAGAATACTAATACTTACACATTTTTTAAATACATCATAATCTTGTCCAGCTAAAATTTGTTCCACATACATTTTGGATAAATAAAATAGAGAACGATCTGCCCAAACTCTTAATTCTGTAAGTTGAATTTCAATATCAATTTCTGTTTCATCGTTCATCAATACTCGAACATCTAAAATTCCAAGTTTTTCTTCTTCATGAATTTTTCTAAGGTTCGTATTAAGAATTTTTGTTTCTTTCATATTTTCTGGATCAAGCTCTAAAACAGCTGACAAAAAGCCAATTCTTGCATTTTCATCCATCATAATTTCCTTAAATGCAAAATCAATCTTAGGTTTCATTAGAAATTCTTCCATATATTTTATTCCTTTCCATATCTTGTATTCTTTTTATTTTAAAAAGAATCGCATCTAGAACAGTTTATCTTTTGTAAAAATGATTTTTTCTTTCTGTTCTGTATGCAATTCTTTGTTTAAAAATTATATCATATTTCTTGTATTTTAGGCAAGATATTCCAAATATTTTATATGAAAGGGTATGGACAATAATCTGGTCAATCAAAATAGCAGTCAACAAAACTCACATATTAAAAAAGTGCCTTTTAAATAAATATTGTTGAGATATAACTCTTGCGATTTCAATAAATTGTGTAATAAAATATATCATTATGCAAAAAAATATTACTGGCTAAAAAATATTGAATGAAATCAAAGTCTATGTTATCCTTAGAGCAAGAAATATTAATTCAGTAGAGGAGATATAATAATGAAAATAATGATATTTCTCTCTAAAATTTTCGTGCAACTAAGATAGTATGGAGTGATAATCTACTGTCATTTATTTTTGAATGTTGGCTTTGGTTTGATAATGGACCATATCACAAAGAATGCTTAATTATCATATCTGCGGATGAAATAACTTACAGTTAGAATATACTATTTACTGAAAAAGTGTCAAAACATGTAATAGGTTATTAACATATTTATTTGTGCCTAATAAATGGAAGAATATTCATTCCATATATAATTATAAGTGGTATCTGGTAGAAATAGTCAGTAAGTACAAAAAATGAATTAGGAGTAATATATCTATGTCAATAATAACTATTAAATGAAGAAAGAATGTGGTGATATATGAATTTTAAGCGCGGAATATTTTTTGGATTGATGATAGGAATAGGTTCAATTAGTATTATATATGAGATGCGGAATATAGAGAACAAAATTGCCCTTTTGCCTTATATATTTGCATTATTCCTTGGAATTATCCAGTTTATAGTATCATTTAATTATCAAAAATTACCTAAAATAAGGATTTTATTGTTTTGTTTTTGTTTAGAAGGAATCTATTATATGATAACTATTATTTATTTATTGTTAAATCATATAATATTTGGTACGATTGTTGGAAGTATTATACTAAGTTTAATCTGTACTTCCATATATACAATATTTAATAAAGTAGAGAGAAGGAAAGAGTGATATTAAATTATAAAAGGTAGGCATTGCAAGATACCCTTCTAGGGCACACATGGTTATGCAACCAGTAGAATTTTTAAGTTTCTTGATAGAAATCTTGCTTGATATCTTGACAAGCATACTTGCAAACTTTATAATCTATGGAGTATAAATATAAACAAAAAGATGATGACGAAGACAGTAGGACAATTTTCAAACATTACAGCGAGTCGGAAGGGTGTGAGCCGGCATTAGTAGAGATTGTCTGAATATCACTTCCAAGTTGCTCACTGAACTTCTAAGGGAATGATTAGAAATATACCTTAAACATGCCGAATGGCATAACGGGGTGCCCAGAGGGTATACCTTAAACGTGCCAGAATGGCATAACGGGGGTGCCCAGAGGGTATACCTTAAACATGCCGAATGGCATAACGGGGTGCCCAGAGGGTATAAATTTTATTCTATTAGAAAAGTAAGCTGAGACGGTACATTCCTCCGTTATTGGAATCATGTATGCTGGTAGTACCAAAGTACAAGGTAATAGGTGGTAAACGATGCAATTTAGGCTTCGTCCTTTTACAGAGGGCGGAGCCTTTTTATTTATGATAATAGAAAGTTAGCAAAGCGTACTTTCTATTATTTGTAGAGCGCGTAAGGAAATTAGCAGCCAAAGCTGTGCACAGTGCGGCAACGTGTAAAAAGGGTTTTACTCCTTTTTGGTTGGTGCTAAACGGACATCCGCTGCATATCCAGCGCCATCAGGAATGAGAGGTAGGAGAGCCTTAGTAGGTTTGCCCGTTTGCCCATTTGTTCCTTTATGACAATAGAAAATTCGCGCAGCGTAACGCTCGCGAGGTCTTAGAAAGTCTTTGATTTTCATGATGAAAACAGTTGAATAGAAAGGAGAAAATACTCATGTATAACAAAGTAGAAACAAATTTAAACTTTGTGGAAAGAGAGAAACAGACAGAGAAGTTCTGGAGAGACAATGATATTTTCAAGAAGAGTATGGAAAACCGTAAGGAAGGAGAGACATATACCTTTTATGATGGACCACCTACAGCCAATGGAAAACCTCATATTGGACATGTGTTAACTCGTGTTATCAAAGATATGATACCTAGATATCAGACAATGAAAGGAAAAATGGTTCCACGTAAAGCAGGGTGGGATACACATGGTCTTCCAGTAGAGTTAGAAGTAGAAAAATTATTAGGTTTAGATGGCAAGGAGCAAATTGAAGAATATGGTTTAGAACCATTTATTGATAAATGTAAAGAAAGTGTTTGGAAATACAAAGGCATGTGGGAGGATTTTTCTGGTACAGTAGGATTTTGGGCAGATATGGATAATCCTTATGTCACCTATCATAATGATTTTATTGAATCAGAATGGTGGGCATTAAAAGAAATTTGGAATAAAAAGTTATTGTATAAGGGCTTTAAGATTGTTCCTTATTGTCCACGTTGTGGAACTCCTTTATCTGCACAGGAAGTAGCACAAGGCTATAAAACAGTAAAAGAACGTTCTGCAATTGTTCGTTTTAAAGTAAAAGGAGAAGATGCTTATTTTCTTGCATGGACAACTACACCTTGGACTTTGCCTTCAAACTTAGCTCTTTGTGTGAATCCTGAAGAAATTTATTGTAAAGTAAAGGCAGTGGATGAAAACATTTATTATATGGCAGAGGCTTTATTAGATAAAGTGTTAGGTTCTCTTTTAGAGAAAGAGCAACAAGAAGCTGGAGAAAAAGCATATGAAGTATTAGAAACATATAAAGGAACAGATTTGGAATATAAGGAATATGAACCATTGTTTGTCTGTGCAAAAGAAGCAGCAGAGAAGCAGCATAAAAAAGCTCATTTTGTAACTTGTGATCATTATGTTACAATGACAGATGGTACAGGGATTGTTCATATTGCACCAGCATTTGGTGAGGATGACTCCAAAGTAGGTAGGAAGTACGATTTGCCATTTGTTCAGTTTGTAAATGGGAAAGGAGAATTAACAGAGGGAACCCCATATAAAGGTGTATTTTGCAAAAAAGCAGATCCTATGATTTTACAGGATTTAGAAGACCAGAAATTATTGTTTGATGCCCCAAAATTTGAGCATGAATATCCCCATTGCTGGCGTTGCGATACTCCATTGATTTATTATGCAAGAGAATCTTGGTTTATTAAGATGACAGAAGTAAAGGAAGATTTAATTCACAATAATAATACCATTCACTGGATACCAGAAAGTATTGGAAAAGGACGTTTTGGTGATTGGTTAGAAAATGTGCAGGATTGGGGAATTTCTCGTAATCGTTATTGGGGGACACCCTTAAATATTTGGGAATGTGAATGTGGTCATATGCATTCTATTGGAAGCATTGCAGAATTAAAGGAAATGTCTGATAACTGTCCAGAAGAAATTGAATTACATCGTCCTTATATTGATGCAGTTACAATTAAGTGTCCAGAGTGTGGAAAGGAAATGCATAGAGTTCCCGAAGTAATTGATTGCTGGTTTGATTCTGGAGCAATGCCTTTTGCACAACATCATTATCCTTTTGAAAACAAAGAAGTGTTTGAACAACAATTTCCAGCACAATTTATCTCAGAGGCAGTAGACCAAACGAGAGGTTGGTTTTATTCTCTATTGGCGGAATCTACATTATTATTTCATCAAGCTCCCTATGAAAATGTAATCGTGTTGGGACATGTACAAGATGAAAATGGACAGAAAATGAGTAAATCTAAGGGAAATGCAATAGATCCCTTTGAAGCATTAGAAACTTATGGTGCAGATGCAATTCGATGGTATTTTTATATTAATTCTGCTCCTTGGTTGCCAAACCGTTTTCATGGAAAGGCAGTACAAGAAGGTCAGCGCAAATTTATGGGAACCTTATGGAATACCTATGCATTTTTTGTATTGTATGGAAATATTGATCAGTTTGATGCCACAAAATATACCTTAGAGTATGATAAATTGTCCATTATGGATAAGTGGTTGTTGTCAAAATTAAATACATTGATTATGGAAGTAGATGACAATCTTGGAAATTATCGTATCCCAGAAGCTGCAAGAGCATTGCAAGAATTTGTAGATAATATGAGTAACTGGTATGTGAGAAGAAGCAGAGAGCGTTTCTGGGCAAAAGGCATGGAAACAGATAAAATTAATGCTTATATGACCTTATATACTGCATTGGTAACAGTAAGTAAGGTGGCAGCGCCTATGATTCCTTTTATGGCAGAAGATATCTACCGTAATTTGGTTTGCAGTATTGATCGTTCTGCACCAGAAAGTGTGCATTTGTGTGATTTCCCCGTTGCTGACAAGGGATTGATTGACTCTGAATTGGAAAAAAATATGGATGCAGTATTAAAAATTGTGGTGATGGGAAGAGCTTGTAGAAATACTGCAAATATCAAAAATCGTCAACCAATTGGCGCTATGTTTGTAAAGGCTCCTTTTGAATTGCCAGAGTTATTTTTAGAGATTATAGAAGAGGAATTGAATATTAAAGAAGTGAACTTTACAGAGGATGTAAGCGACTTTACAAATTATATATTTAAACCACAATTACGTACGGTAGGACCCAAATATGGTAAGTTCTTAGGGCAGATTCAGAAAGCTTTAACAGAATTAGATGGAAATCAAGCTATGGCAGAATTGAAATCAAAAGGAAGTATTACCCTTGACAGTATAAATGCAGAAGTTGTATTATGTGAAGAGGACTTGCTTATCACCAGAACACAACAAGAGGGTTATGTGACAGATGGAGATCATGAAGTAACTGTTGTACTTGATACTAATTTAACACCAGAACTTATAGCAGAAGGTTTTGTGCGTGAATTGATTAGCAAGATTCAAACTATGCGAAAAGAAGCAGGGTTTGAGGTAATGGATAAAATATATGTTTTTTATGAGTCAGAAGAAAAAATTGATAGAATTTTTAAAGACTATAGAGAACAAATTCAATCTGAGGTACTAGCAGTAAGCATTGAGAAGGATATAGCAAAAGGATATAAGAAAGAATGGAATATCAATGGTGAAACTGTGGTACTTGGAGTAGAAAAAGTGTAAAATTGAAATAAAAAGTATACCTTATGAATAACATGCCGAATGGCATAATGAGATGCCCTAGAGGGTATAAAAATATATTGTTACTTTTGGGGAAGAGAATATTATCTCAAATTTTCTGAGGTATCATAGTGCCTAGTTCCATTTCCAAAATAGATGCACCAGAGAGGAAGGAGACAGAAATGAAAAATAAGATTTTTGAGAAAAAAAAGTTTATTCAGGAAATTAACAGCAATGTAAAGAAACTCTATCGTAAGACCTTAGAGGAGGCTTCTCAGCAGGAAGTATATCAAGCAGTGTCACATGCAATCAAGGATGTTATTATTGACCAGTGGCTTGCAACACAAAAAACTTTTGAAAAGGAAGACCCAAAGATTCTATATTATATGTCTATGGAATTTTTAATGGGAAGGGCATTAGGAAATAATCTAATAAATCTTACTGCCTATGAAGAAGTAAAAGAAGCGTTAGAGGAAATTGGATTTGATTTAAATGTGATTGAAGATCAAGAACCAGATCCAGCTTTAGGAAATGGTGGATTGGGAAGACTTGCCGCTTGCTTTATGGAGTCTTTGTCAACTTTGGGGTATCCAGCTTATGGATGTGGAATTCGTTATCGTTATGGGTTGTTCCGTCAGAAAATTGAAAATGGATTCCAAATAGAAGAACCAGATAACTGGTTAAAGGATGGCTATCCATTTGAATTAAGACGTCCAGAGCATACATTCCAAGTAAAATTTGGTGGTTATGTTCGCTCAGAAGCAGATGAAAGAGGAAAAATAAGATTTATCCATGAAGGCTATCAGGCCGTTCGTGCAGTTCCATATGATATGCCAGTAATTGGATATAATAACAATATGGTAAATGTTTTAATTGCATGGGATGCAGAACCAGAAGAGTATTTTGAGTTGGATGCTTTTGATAAGGGAGATTATAAGAAAGCTGTAGAACAGGAAAATCTTGCAAGAAACTTAGTAGAAGTTTTGTATCCAAATGATAATCATATCCAAGGAAAGGAACTTCGTTTGAAACAGCAATATTTCTTTGTATCTGCAAGTGTACAGCGTGCAATTGCCCGTTATAAAAAGTATCATACTGATTTACACAAGTTACCAGAAAAGGTGGCAATTCAGTTAAATGATACCCATCCTACGGTAGCAGTAGCAGAATTGATGCGTATTTTGTTAGATGAAGAGGGAATGGAATGGGATGAAGCATGGGCAATTACTAGTTCTACTTGTGCATATACAAATCATACGATTATGTCTGAAGCTTTAGAAAAATGGCCCATTGAAATCTTTTCTAGACTATTGCCTAGAATTTATCAGATTATTGAGGAGATTAATAGACGTTTTATTCTTGATATTCAGAAGAGATTTCCTGGTGACAATTATAAAATACAAAAAATGGCAATTATTTATGATGGACAAGTAAAAATGGCGCATCTTGCGATTGCTGCTGGTTGTTCTGTAAATGGTGTAGCACAGCTTCATACAGAAATCTTGAAAAATGAAGAATTACATGAATTTTATGAGATGTATCCACAGAAGTTTAACAATAAGACAAATGGTATTACACAGAGAAGATTTTTATATCATGGAAATCCACTGTTAGCAGAATGGATTAATAAATACATTGGAAATGATTGGATCACAAATCTTCCACATCTAAAAAAATTAGCTGTTTATGCAGATGATGAGAAAATGCAGCAAGAATTTATGAATATTAAATATCAGAATAAACTTCGCCTTGCTGATTATATTTTAAAGCACAATGGAATTGAAGTAAATCCACGTTCTATTTTTGATGTACAGGTAAAACGCCTTCATGAATATAAACGTCAGCTTTTAAATATTTTGCATGTAATGTACTTGTATAATAAGATCAAAGAACATCCAGAGATGGAATTTTATCCAAGAACTTTTATCTTTGGTGCCAAAGCGGCAGCTGGTTACCGCAATGCGAAATTGACCATTAAATTGATTAACAGTGTGGCAGAAGTGATTAACAATGATGCTTCTATTAATGGAAAGATTAAAGTAGTATTTATTGAAGATTATAAGGTATCCATTGCAGAGTGGATATTTGCTGCAGCAGATGTTTCAGAGCAGATTTCTACTGCAAGTAAGGAAGCATCTGGAACAGGAAATATGAAATTTATGTTGAATGGGGCAGTAACCTTGGGAACTATGGATGGTGCAAATGTGGAAATCGTAGAAGAAGTTGGAGAAGAAAACGCGTTTATTTTTGGAATGAGCTCTCAAGAGGTTATTGAACATGAGCAAAAACGTGATTATGACCCAATGCAGATTTTCAATAGTGATCAGGATATCCGTCAGGTATTGATGCAATTAATTAATGGAATGTATTCTCAGAATGATTCAGAGTTGTTCCGACCTTTATATAATTCTTTGTTAAATACATTGAGTACACAATATGCAGATACTTATTTTATCTTGAAAGATTTCCGTTCTTATGCAGAAGCACAAGAAAAAGTAGAGAAAGCATATAAAGATGAAAAACATTGGGCAAAAATGGCAATGTTAAATACAGCACATGCTGGTAAATTTACTTCTGACCGTACCATACAACAATATGTAGATGATATTTGGCACTTGGATAGAGTAAAGGTAAAAATGCCAGAGTAAATTTATATTTTCTAAAATCCTGAGCATCACATTTTGTGAACTTTTTATTGTTCTGGATTATATGGTCACAACTCTCTTTAAAACAAAGGGAGTTGTGATTATGAAAGTATAAGATATAATTGTCATAAAGGATTTTTTATGAATAAATTACAAATTAGAAATTCTCTATTGTTGCTTTTGACAGCTTCTATCTGGGGAGTGGCTTTTGTGGCACAGAGTGTAGGAATGGATTATGTAGAACCCTTGACTTTTAACTGTGTTCGTTCACTTTTAGGTGGAAGCGTTTTGCTTCCTTGTATCTGGTTTTTAGATAAGTTAGATGCAAATCAAAAAGAGAGCAGAATTGTAGTAGATGCAAACATAAGAAAAAAACAAAGACATATGTTACTTATTGGAGGCATTTTATGTGGAATTTTATTATGTTTAGCAACTAATTTTCAACAAATAGGGATTCAATATACAAGTGTAGGAAAAGCAGGTTTTATCACTGCATTTTATATTATTATCGTTCCCATATTGGGATTATTTTTTCATAGGAAATGTGGAATAACTGTTTGGATTGGCGTGTTTCTTGCATTAGCTGGTTTATATTGTTTATGTATTACAGACACATCTACAAGGGCAAATACAGAAAGAATGATTTCTTGGCTTCCTGTGGGAAAAGGAGAATCTCTTCTTTTTATCTGTGCTTTATTATTTTCTGTGCATATCTTAGTAATTGATTATTTTACAGAGCGAGTAGATGGCGTGAAAATGTCATGTATTCAATTTTTTGTATGTGGAATTTTATCTGGTTTAGGGATGTTTTTCACAGAAAAACCACAAATAACAAATATTTTATTAGCATGGCAACCTATTTTATATGCAGGAGTTTTGTCTTGCGGAGTGGCATATACTCTACAAATTGTGGGGCAAAAGGGAATAAATCCTACAGTGGCTTCCCTAATACTTAGTCTAGAGTCTGTTATTTCTGTTTTGGCAGGAATGGTGTTGTTATCTCAACATCTTACCAAGCAAGAGTTTTTAGGTTGTATATTAATGTTTGCTGCTATTATCTTAGCACAGCTTCCAAAGAGAGAATGATTCAAATAGATTGTTTAAATGAAAAGGCAGGACATATGAATATAAAACGATTAAAAATAGTATGTAAGGAAAAAATAGTATTACTGTTGGCAGTATTTTTATTAGGAAGTTTTTATATAACAGGATGTCAAGATGAAAAAACATTGGAAGAACAACAAAAATTTCGTCAGCAGGGTATCAATAAATTAAATGAGGGAAATTATAAAGAAGCAGTTGAGGCTTTTCAAAAGGCATTAGATCAATCTCAGGCTGAAGTAGGTAAAATGGAATTGGATATTTGTTATTATAAAGCAACTGCACAATATAATAGTGGGGATACAGATGGAGCTCTTACTACTTGTAATGCAGTGATTAATTATAATGCAAAAGATGCCAAGGCGTATTTTATTAGAGGAAGTGTATATCTAAAAGAGGGAGATAGTGAAAAGGCTAGAAAAGATTATGCCAAAGCATTAGATTTATGTGGGAAAGATTATGCACTTTATTTGGCAGTTTATGAAAATCTAGCAGGAACAGGTTTTCAAGATGAAGCAGATGAACTTATTGAAAAAGCATTAGAGCTGAAGGGTGATAAACCAGAAGACTATAGAGAACGAGGACATATCTACTTAATTCAGGAAGATTATGAGAATGCTGGAAATGAGTTGGATAAAGCAATTAACAAAGGTGATGTAAAAGCATTGTTATATCTAGCACAAGTTTATGAGGCACAAGGTAGTAAAAATCAAGCGCAAGCATTGTATGAAAGCTATTTAGATAAAAATGGTTCTGATGTAGCTACATTGACATCCTTAGCTGAAATGCAGATGGAAGCTGGAGAATATCAAAGGGCATTGGAATATTTTCAGAAAGCGTTAAGTACAGAACAACCAGAAAATGAAAAAAATATCCGGCGTAATGAAATTATTTGTTATGAGAATCTATTAGATTTTGCGTCTGCAAAAGAAAAAATGGCTTCTTATGTAAAGGATTATCCAGAAGATGAGGAAGCAAAGCGAGAAAATATATTTTTACAGACAAGATAAAGAGGATTGTCACATAAGAGATAGATAAATATACAAGATAGCATATTTGGTCAATTAAAAAATAGTGATATCTTATATTTAATTTTCTTAAGGTGACAATCTTTTTTTGATATGTATGTTTAGCCTAAAGGCTACTTTTCAGAAAATACTTTTATAGAAAGTGCATATTCTGAAGGCGTCATTCCTGTTATCTTTTTAAATTGACGAGAAAAGTAATGAATGGAAGTATAACCCAAAGAATCAGCAATCTGTGTGAAATTCATATTTTTTTCCCTAATAAGTTCTTTTGCTCGATTGATTTTCATATAAGAGAAATATTCAATAATACCACTTTTGCATTTGTTGTGGAAAAGTTTCTGAAGCTGGGAAGGGGCAATAAGATTATCTTGGCAAATCTGTTCTATTGTTAAAGTTTGAGAAAGATGAGCTTCCATATAAGTTTTAATATGTTCAAAAATTTCTTCTTCTTGTCGCAATTTTACAGATTTTGTAAGCTTGGAATTGGAATCAACGAAATTTCCTTTTCGATAAAGGGAAATCAAAAATTGTTCTAGAGAAAGTTGTATTAATTGTTCTGCACCTGGAGATTGATGAGGATTACCAAAAAGCTGTTTTGTATAAGGATTATTTAGTGGTGTCAAAAAGGCGTCATTAGCTTCTGCAATAATGGTAGCAAGAAAATTGCGTTCAGCTTCCCCTAGTTGTAAAATTTTATTTTCAAAAAAATTCATAGCAGGAGAAAGACATACAAAAGATATCACTACCAAGTTTGGAGCAATTTTTCCATTTGCAGCGACAGAATGAAATTGTTGAGGTTTATGAAAAATAATATTACCTTTTTTTAGAGTGTAAATTTGATTGTCCGCGGTAACAGTTACTTCTCCCTTATCTACACATAGAAATTCCCAAAAATTATGAGCTTCACCAGAAAAGGTAAAATTTTTTTCATATTCAAAATAATGAATAGTAATGATTTGTGGAACATCAAATAGTTTTCTGAGAGAATATTTATAAAAATCCATAAGATTTCCTTTCTAGTACAATTTTGGTAATTATAAAACTGTTATTTTATATATTATTGATAGAACTGATTTACAATGTTTTATTTTTTATGAAAATATCCTAAGTATTTTAGTATGAATAGAAAAGAGTATTTTGTTTAGAATATTTTAACATATAATTGTGCAAAAAAGGAAAAATATTGTGCAAATACAGAACGTTTTTTTTATATTATTATGTATAGAAAGCAAAGGGATTTAAAATAAATAGGAGGAGATAGAATTATGGAGAAACCAGTATTAGTAATTATGGCAGCCGGAATGGGAAGTAGATATGGGGGATTAAAACAGATTGATCCTATTGATGCACAAGGACATATTATTATGGATTTTTCTATTTATGATGCAATGGAAGCTGGATTTGAAAAGGTGATATTTATTATAAAAAAAGCCAATGAAGCAGCATTTAAAGAAAGTATTGGAAATCGAGTTTCTAAGAAAATAGAAGTGGAGTATGTATATCAAGAACTGGATAAAATTCCAACAGGATATCAGGTACCAGAAGGCAGAGAAAAACCTTTTGGAACGGGGCATGCTATTTTATGTTGTAAAAATATGTTGCATGGACCATTTGCAGTGATCAATGCAGATGACTATTATGGAAAACATGCATACAAAGCGATTTATGATTATTTGACAAGCCATAAAGACAACGAAAAGTACCGTTACACTATGGTAGGATATGCTTTGAAAAATACTTTGACAGAACATGGACATGTAGCAAGAGGAATTTGTGAAACAGACAAGGAAGGTTTTTTAAAGAAAATATCTGAACGTACTCATATTGAAAAACAAGGAGATAAGGCTTTGTATACAGAAGATGATGGTGCAACTTGGACAGAAATTGCAATGGATAGCACTGTATCTATGAATATATGGGGCTTTTCCAATAGTATTTTAGAGGAACTAGAAATAGGATTTGAAACCTTTATGAGAGAAGAACTTCCAGTCAATCCTTTAAAAGCAGAGTATTTTTTACCTTTTGCAGTAGATAGACTGCTTCAAGAGGGAAAAGCAAGTGTTCAGATATTAAATTCACAAGATAAGTGGTATGGTGTCACTTATAAAGAAGACAAAGAAATGGTAGTAAATGCCATTGCAAATTTAAAAAAGCAAGGTCTGTATCCAGAAGAATTTTAAAGAGTTTTTTATTGAGAAAGGAGAAGCTACTCAAATATATAGCTTTCAACAGATGCAAAGTGCGCAGATTTGTAGCTATTACAAAAACAGTCTGTGCACCGTTGTCAAACGTCGTTGCTATTTTGAATTGGAGTAGTAGAAAACTATGGAAGAAAATAAATTGTTTGAACGGGCAAAAGAGGCTATTCAGGCATTTGATATAGCAGAAGAAATGTGTGTAGTAGGTCCTTATGGTAGTGGACATATTAATGATACCTTTTTAGTAGAAGGCGAGAAGAATTGTATTTTACAGCGAATGAACCGTAATATTTTTGTAAAACCAGAAGAAGTAATGGCAAATATTTTAGGAGTCACAACTTTTTTAAAAGAAAAAATTAAGAAAGCTAATGGAGATGAACTGCGAGAAACCTTGACAGTTATTTTTACCAAAGATGGAAAACCAATTTATTGGGATAAACAGGGTGATTGTTGGCGTATGTATTATATGATTGAAGATGCAATCAGTTATGACAAAGTAGAAAGTGAACAAGATTTTTATGAAAGTGCTTGGGCATTTGGCAATTTTCAGCAAATGCTTTCTGATTATCCAGCAGCGACATTGTATGAAACAATACCTCAATTTCATGATACAAAGGAAAGATATCATGCTTTTCTTCAAGCAGTAGAAGCAGATGTATGTAACAGAGCCAAAGATGTAACAGCAGAAATTACATTTTTTCAAGATAGAAAAGAGACTGCTTATGTACTAGGAGATATGTTGGCACAGGGGAAACTACCTTTACGTGTGACTCATAATGATACAAAATTAAATAATATTATGATGGATAAAAAAACGAGAAAAGGTATTTGTGTGATTGACCTTGATACGGTTATGCCAGGATTAGCTGTACATGACTTTGGAGATGCCATTCGATTTGGTGCTAGTACAGGTGATGAAGATGAAAAAGATTTATCTAAGGTAAGTTGCAATATGAAGTTGTTTCAGTTATATACAAAAGGATTTTTAAAGGGGTGTGGAGGAAGTTTAACAGATACAGAAATTGCTATGCTTCCTATGGGTGCAAAGGTTATGACATATGAATGTGGTATGCGCTTTTTAACAGATTATTTAAAAGGCGACACTTATTTTAAAATTCATCGAGAAGGTCATAATTTAGATCGGTGTCGTACACAGATAAAATTAGTCAAAGATATGGAAGATAAGTGGGAACAGATGAAAGAAATTGTAAAAGAATGTAGTGTAAAAATAAAAGAAATAGAGAAATAATATTAGAATTAAACTATATTTTGTTATCTATTAAAATTTATTTACCAACTGTGATGGTAAAACAAAAATAGTATTTACCAAATAATTGAAATATGATATAATGTCGTCAGACATAATACCGCCCGAATGGGCATAGATTACCATAGCTTATCGCGGAACGGTAACAAGGCAAGAGGAATGGAATATCCATCTCTAATACTTACTTTGCATTTATATTTATAATGTATTGTTTGATAATGTAAAATGATAAATTGTGCAAGGACACAAAATTAAGACAGGAGGTAATTTTTTATGGCAATTTTGGTAACAGGTGGGGCAGGTTATATTGGAAGTCACACATGTATTGAGTTAATTAATGCAGGATATGAAGTGGTTGTAGTAGATAATCTAGTAAATTCTAGTGAAGAAGCTGTAAAGAGAGTTGAGAAAATTACAGGTGCTAAGGTACCATTTTATCAAGTTGATATTTTAGATGCTCCAGCATTAGAAGAGGTTTTCAACAAAGAAAAAATTGATAGTGTAATTCATTTTGCAGGACTAAAGGCAGTAGGAGAATCTGTTCAGAAACCATTGGAGTATTATCATAATAATATTACTGGAACTTTGGTATTATGTGATGTTATGCGTAAACATGGAGTAAAGAATATTATATTCTCATCTTCTGCAACTGTATATGGGGACCCTGCAATGATTCCAATTACAGAGGAATGCCCAAAAGGAAAGATTACAAATCCTTATGGACAAACCAAAGGAATGTTAGAACAGATTTTAACTGATTTCCATGTAGCAGATCCAGAATGGAATGTTGTTTTACTTCGTTACTTTAATCCAATTGGTGCACATGAGAGTGGAATTATTGGGGAAGATCCTAAGGGAATACCTAATAATTTAGTACCTTATATTGCACAGGTGGCAGTTGGCAAATTAAAATGTCTTGGAGTATTTGGTGATGATTATGATACACCAGATGGAACTGGGGTGCGTGATTATATCCATGTAGTAGATTTAGCAAAAGGACATGTAAAGGCATTAAAGAAAATAGAAGATAAGTCTGGGGTAAGTATTTACAATTTAGGAACTGGAAATGGATACAGTGTATTAGATGTAGTAAAAGCTTATGAGAAAGCATGTGGAAAACCAATTCCATATGAAATTAAACCAAGAAGAGCAGGAGATATTGCAACTTGTTATGCAGATGCTTCTAAAGCAAAAGAAGACTTAGGTTGGGAAGCAGAATTTGGTATTGATAGAATGTGTGAAGACTCTTGGAGATGGCAGAGTTCAAATCCAGATGGATATCGTAGTTAAGAAATATAAGAATACGTTCCATGTTCTTGTGGTGGGGTGATTTACGCGAAGGCAAAGGGAGACTTATCGTCTAGTTTGTTCGTAAGAGAGCCAAGTACGCTTATGAACCAGAGCAGTCTCACAGAATCTCACGTACATGGTTATTCACCACATGGAAGTTTTATAGAGTGAGAAGAAAAAATTAAGGGTAGAAGACAAAAATTGTTCTTCTACCCTATTTTATCTTATAGAAAATACCTTGTTACATTAAAGTTTGAAAGTGTATTACTATAAGATAAAAAATAAGATGTGTACTTATGATATCACTTCGTGAACACACGCGATGTAGCAACGTAAGCAAGGTCTTTATTTTCTATGAAAGAATAAGTGATAATTTAAAATATCTATATATTAAAGACGTCCAGAAGCAACTAATTGCTTTCGCTTATCTGCATATCGATTTGCCATTTCAGTTGTTCTTGGATCACTTGCATATTTTTTTAGTGTTTCCTTATCAACTTTTAGACGCAAATCCATTGTTTTCATAACATCTGAAATATGCATTGTTTTTTGGAAACGAGCATCTTTAAAATCAATGCGCTGGTTATCAGAAAATAGAATAACTACAGGTTGTGCATAATTTTTTTGATTTTCTTCCACAATAATACCCTTTTGTCCATTGGAAAATTCTACACAGCAACCACTTGGAAGAATGTGAATACACTGCGTCAGAGCAGTGACAAAAGGAACAGGGTAATAGTCTGTATGTTCTTTTAAGAATCGTACAGCACGAATTTCAGAAACTGGTTCTTGGTCTAGATTCATGGAAGTCATATCATCGAACATGCTTGCTACATGAATGACATGAGTACCATTTTTCCAACGAATATTTTTTTGTAAAGGCACTTTTACATTATGCTCTAAACGAGCTGTCTGTCCAACAATTTGCAATGTAAGTTCTGGAAGTTTGTAATCGTTGTAATCAGGATGAAGTATTTGATAACCTTTTTCTAAATATCCTCGAATTAATCGACGCTCATCTGTAGACAAAAGGCGTTCTCCTTTTTCTAAAACTTCATCTGGAACCATTAAAAGACCTACATCATGTAACAGACCAGCACATACAATTGCCAATTGTTCTGCATAGGAATAGTGAAGTTTATGAACCATCATAGCTGCTAAAATCGCTGTATTTAAGCAATGTTTGTATACATAGTCAGCATTGCTGCGAAGAGTTTTGGCAAAATTAATTTTATGATCTAGGGAACTAAAATGCCGCAAAATTGTCTGAGCAAGTGGCATAATGTTTTGTGGTGCCATATTGTTTGTAAGTAGAGCAAGATCATCTTTCAAACGAAAAGTACCAACAGTTAGAAAACGCTCTAGTTCAATGTCTTCCTCACTGAGGGGTGGGACAGGTTCTGCAGGTTCTAGAATATAAACACCCCACAGACCAAAATTTTCAATACTTGCGATTCCCTGAGGGGTAAGTTTTGTGTTACGTTCATAGAGCATAACGCCCATTTTATTATAAATAGGTCGGGCAAGACGCATACCAGGCCTTAACTGACTGATTTTTATGTATTGCACAAGAACACCTCCGTATTTGATTGCCTAAATTGTCTATTGTATTTATTATCGGATAAAAATGTTTTTTCACAAAGACTGTCAAAGAAGAAAAGGTGATTTTTGGCAATATTTCTACAAAATCCTATGAAATCCGAAATTTTCCTCTAGGATTATAAAAAAGATATGCTATAATGTCATAAGACATGATAGTGCCTGAATGGGCAGAAGAGTATAACATAAATTACAAAGTAAGTATGCTATGTGGATGAAATAGTAATATTATTTTTATAATTTGGAGGGTATTATGAAAAAGGTAAGTAAAAGTATAGCATTGATTTTATTATTGTGTAGTTTGTCTAATATGCTAGTTTTTGCAACTCAGGAAAAAATTCATAAGGTACAAGAAGGAATAGAAGATTTAAAGAAGCAGAAAAAAGAAGCAGAAAATGAAGTGAATAGTTATTCCAATCAAGCTGGAAATTTAGCAGGTGATTTGGAAGAATTTAATAATAGTTTAGTGGCTATTACAACAGAATTAAATGAGACAGAAGAACAGTTAGATAATACTAGAAATAATTTAAAAACAACCAGAAAAGCATTAAAAAAGGCAAAGAAGAAAGAAAAAAAGCAATATGAAGCTATGAAAAAGCGAATCCAGTTTATATATGAAATGGATACAGATAGTATGTTAGAAGTATTGTTAGGTGCTGAAAGCTTTGCAGATTTTTTGAACAAAAGTGAATATTTTATAAGTATTCATAATTATGATCGTGAAATGTTAGAGGACTATAGAGCCACCAAAGATGAAATTATTGAGAAAGAAGAAGAACTTGAAAAAGAAGAAAATTTACTAGCAGAATTACAAAATCAACAAGAAAGTAAAAAGCAAGAATTAGCTGAATTAGTAGATCATACTTCTGAAAAGTTGAGTGCAGCAAAAAGGCAGCTTGCAGAGGCTCAAGCAGATGTAAAAGCTTATGAAGCAGAAATTAAAAGACAAATTGCTTATGAAGCAGAGCTGGAGGCACAAAAAGCCGCAGAAGATGCAAAAAGATTGGAAGAAATCAAACGACAGGAAGCAGAAAATACTGTAAAAGCAGTTCCTAGTAATAGTTCTTCAGATATTTCCATTCTAGCAGCTATCATAGAATGTGAGGCAGGTGGTGAAAGTTATGAAGGAAAATTAGCAGTTGGAAGTGTAGTATTGAATCGAGTGAGAAGTTCTCATTTTCCGAGTACCATTGCAGGTGTAATTTATCAATCAGGACAATTTTCTCCTGTGGCAAGTGGAAGATTTGCAACTGTATTAGCAAGAGGGGCAAATCAAAGTTGCATCAAAGCAGCTAAAGAAGTATTAGGGGGAAATATTACCTTAAATTCCTTGTATTTTAGAAGAAACAATGGAACTATTTCAGGAACTGTGATAGGAAATCATGTTTTTTATTAATACAAGACAAGCTAGTAACATACATAAAAACGTCGGTTTTTGTAAAAATTGCACAAAAATGGGTCTTTTTTTTCAAAGAAACAAAGGATAGAATGATAAAAATATAACAAAGATAGACAAAAATCAAAGAAAAAAATGAAAGAAAGAAAAGGAAAGTAAGAGGAATATAATTCTTGCAATTTAGAAGAAGATGTGCTAGGATATTTCTATCGAAGAATGAAAACATGGGTTGTGTTGTAGCTTCTGTTTATTTTTGAATCTGAATTAGAAAAAATTTTTTAGATACAGAAGAGAAAAAATATAAGAAAATCTGTTTTCTTTTTTTAGAAAAAGATTGTTAAAAAAATAACATTTATTTTAGTGATTTTGTCAGACATGTTTTCAGAGTTCTTTCATAGAATTGTCACTATAAGAATCTGTTTTACAGCGTAGTGAGAAAATCTATTTTATCTTATCGGAGAAGACTCCCACTTTTATCAGTGGTGAGTAAAACAAAGTTATCTCAGTGGGAGTTTAATCTTCGCTTGAGATAAAAGCCTCCGGCGGATGGCAGGGGTGCGGACTTATTTTTTTCAGCAAAGCTAACCTACACCCCACAGCAAGAACGTTGATGATGTTCTTGAACTAGCATAAGCAGTAGTATATAATTTTAAAATTTAAAAGGAGACGAGGAAAATGGCAAAGAAAGTTGTTTTGGCAGGCGCATGCCGTACTGCAATTGGAACTATGGGAGGGGCTTTAAGTACAACTCCTGCACCAGTATTAGGTTCTATAGTAATTAAGGAAGCATTGAGCAGAGCTGGTGTTCCAGCAGATCAGGTTGATCACGTATATATGGGATGTGTTATTCAGGCTGGTTTAGGACAGAACGTTGCACGTCAGGCATCCATTAAAGCTGGTTTGCCAATTGAGACACCTGCAGTTACAGTAAACGTAGTTTGTGGATCTGGTTTGAACTGTGTAAATATGGCTGCACAAATGATTCAAGCTGGTGATGCTGATATCGTTGTAGCAGGCGGTATGGAAAATATGTCTATGGCTCCTTATGCAGCTATGCAAGGCCGTTATGGATACAGAATGAACAATGCTACATTGGTAGATACTATGGTAAATGATGCATTGTGGGATGCATTTAATCAGTATCATATGGGAATTACTGCTGAAAATGTAGCAGAAAAATGGGGATTAACCAGAGAGCAGTTGGATGAGTTTGCAGCAAATTCACAACAGAAATGTGAAAAAGCAGTTACAGAAGGCAAATTTAAAGATGAAATTGTGCCAGTAGAAGTTAAAAAGAAAAAAGAAGTAGTAATTGTAGATACAGATGAGGGACCACGTCCTGGTACAACAAAAGAAGGAATTTCTAAATTACGTCCTGCTTTTAAACCAGATGGAATCGTTACAGCAGCAAATGCATCTGGAATCAATGATGGTGCAGCAGCAATTGTTGTTATGAGTGAAGAAAAGGCCAAAGAATTAGGTGTTACACCAATGGCTACTTTTGTAGCTGGTGCTCTTGGTGGAGTAGATCCATCTATTATGGGAGTTGGACCAGTTGCTTCCACTAAGAAAGTATTTGAAAAAACAGGATTAACTATTAATGATATGGATTTAGTAGAAGCAAATGAGGCATTTGCAGCTCAATCTTTAGCAGTAGCACATGATTTGAATTTTGATATGAGTAAAGTAAATGTAAATGGTGGCGCTATTGCACTTGGACATCCTGTTGGAGCAAGTGGATGTCGTATCCTTGTTACTCTTTTACATGAAATGCAAAGAAGAGATGCTAAGAAAGGTCTTGCAACTCTTTGTATTGGTGGAGGAATGGGATGCTCTACTATTGTAGAGAGAGATTAATTGAGAATCTTGCCACTAAAATAGTGTTCTTTTAGTGGCAGATATCTTCACATAAGTGTGAATATTGTTTTTATCATATAGGAAATTCAAAGGAATTTCCTATATGTATGTGATAAATGTATATATTAAGAAAAGTAGAAATTATAGAGAGCAGGACTGTTTTGTTCTGCACGTAGCTTCCCATAGATAGGGAAATTTAGCTACAATTGGTTAAATCCCAAAATGAAGGGAAAATAAAATTTAGGAAAGGAAAAACTAAAATATAGATGAATTCTATGATACATATGGAAATGTGATAAGCATATATTTGAATCATCTATCATGTACACAGTTGTATATGTTTTTAGTAGTAGGATTATCATGAAAGTTGGTATTATTGGAGCAGGAACTATGGGTTCTGGAATTGCACAAGCATTTGCACAAACAGAAGGATATGAAGTATGTCTTTGTGATATTAATGATGAATTTGCAGCAAATGGAAAAAATAAAATTGCAAAAGGTTTTGAAA
The DNA here is from genome assembly GCA_910586005.1 of uncultured Lachnospiraceae bacterium. Classification (GTDB taxonomy): domain Bacteria; phylum Bacillota; class Clostridia; order Lachnospirales; family Lachnospiraceae; genus Petralouisia. Next base: position 60,421 of record CAJUHG010000001.1, read on the forward strand.
AGAGAATTGCAAAGGGTAAGATGGAACAGGCAGCAGCTGATGCCATTCTTGCTAAAATTACTACAGGTACAAAAGAAATCTGCGGCGATTGTGATTTAATTGTGGAAGCAGCTTTAGAAGTAATGGATGTAAAGAAACAGACTTTTAAAGAATTGCAAGAAATTGTAAAAAAAGATTGTATGTTTGCAACAAACACATCTTCTCTTTCTATTACAGAAATTGGTGCAGGACTTGACAGACCAGTGATTGGTATGCATTTCTTTAATCCAGCTCCAGTGATGAAATTGGTTGAAGTTATCAAAGGTGAAAATACACCTGATGAAATGAAAGATAAAATTGTTAAAATTTCTGAGGATATTGGCAAAACTCCAGTAGAAGTAAATGAAGCAGCAGGATTTGTAGTAAACAGAATCTTAATTCCAATGATTAATGAAGCTGTTGGAATTTATGCGGATGGTGTAGCTTCTGTAGAGGGCATTGATACTGCAATGAAATTAGGTGCTAATCATCCAATGGGACCTTTAGCTTTAGGCGATTTAGTAGGATTAGATATTTGTTTAGCAATTATGAATGTATTATATGATGAAACAGGTGATCCAAAGTATCGTCCACATCCATTGTTAAAGAAGATGGTTCGTGCAGGTAAGTTAGGAATGAAGACCGGAATTGGTTTCTATGATTATAGTAAATAAAGTTTATAATTGATGAAAAGATATTGTTTATATTTAGTATGGGCTTTTATATGGCATTTATTCCTACAAGTATAAACCAATTATGCTTGTAGGAGTATTTGACTCCTTTATATATAGCATTTATTCTTGCAAGCATAAGTTAATCATCATACTTGTAAAAATATCTGACTCCTTTGTATGAGTATATACTCATACAAGGTCTATTTATTCAGTAGAAATTGAATAGATAGGAATTAAAAATAATAGAAAGTTTGGAGGAAAAGTATCATGGATTTTTCTTTAGATAAAAAACATGAAATGGCGAGAACTCTGTTTAAAGAGTTTGCTGAAAATGAAGTAAAACCTCTTGCTCAGGAAGTAGATGAAACAGAAAAATTCCCAAGAGGAACCGTAGAAAAAATGCAGAAAATAGGATTTATGGGTATCCCTATTCCAAAGGAATATGGCGGACAGGGATGTGATCCTTTGACTTATATTATGTGTGTAGAAGAATTATCTAAAGTTTGTGGAACAACAGGTGTTATTGTTTCTGCACATACATCTCTTTGTTGTGACCCAATTATGACTTATGGTACAGAGGAACAGAAACAGAAATACCTTGCTCCTCTTGCAAAGGGTGAGAAATTAGGTGCATTTGCTTTGACAGAACCAGGCGCAGGTACGGATGCTCAGGGCTGCCAAACAAAGGCTGTTTTAGATGGTGAAGAATGGATATTGAATGGTTCTAAGTGCTTTATTACCAATGGTAAAGAGGCTGATATTTATATTGTAATCGCTGTTACAGATGTAAAAGTAGATGCAAGAGGAAGAAAGAAAAAATCCTTCTCTGCTTTTATTGTAGAAAAAGATACTCCTGGATTCTCTTTTGGAACCAAGGAAAAGAAAATGGGTATCCGTGGCTCTGCTACATATGAATTGATTTTTGAAGATTGTAGAATCCCAAAAGATAATTTATTAGGACCTCAAGGCAAAGGGTTCCCAATTGCTATGCATACTTTGGACGGTGGACGTATTGGTATTGCAGCTCAGGCTCTTGGTATTGCAGAAGGTGCATTAGATGCAACAATTGCATATACAAAAGAAAGAAAACAGTTTGGGCGTTCTATTGCTGCGCAACAAAATACACAGTTCCAGTTAGCAGATATGGCAGCTAAAATTGAAGCAGCTCAAATGTTAGTATATAAGGCAGCTATGGCTAAAGCTACACAGAAAGTTTATTCTATAGAAGCAGCAAAAGCAAAGTTATTTGCAGCAGAAGTTGCTATGGAAGTAACTACTAAGTGTGTTCAGTTGTTTGGTGGATATGGATACATTAGAGAATATGATGTAGAGCGTATGATGCGCGATGCTAAGATTACAGAAATCTATGAAGGAACTTCTGAAGTTCAGCGCATGGTTATCTCTGGCGCACTGTTAAAATAATTATGAATTTAAAATAAAACATAAGGAGTGAATTACCGTGAAAATCGTTGTATGTATAAAGCAGGTACCAGATACCAAAGGCGGAGTTAAATTCAATCCAGATGGTACTCTGGACAGAGGTGCAATGCTTACTATTATGAATCCAGACGACAAGGCTGGGTTAGAAGCAGCACTGAGATTAAAAGAACAGTATGGTGCAGAAGTTACTGTACTTACTATGGGACTTCCAAAAGCAGATGAGGTTCTTCGTGAGGCTATGGCTATGGGAGCTGATAAGGGTATTCTTGTAACAGACAGAGTGTTAGGTGGAGCTGATACATGGGCTACTTCCACTACCATTGCAGGGGCAATCAGAAATTTAGAATATGATTTAATTATAACTGGTCGTCAAGCAATTGATGGAGATACTGCACAAGTTGGACCACAAATTTCTGAACATTTAAATATTCCTGTTATTTCTTATGCACAGGATATTAAAATTGATGGAGATTATGTAATTGTTCAGCGTCAATATGAAGATAGATATCATGAATTAAAAGCTAAAATGCCATGTCTCATTACTGCTCTTTCCGAATTAAATGAGCCACGTTATATGACACCAGGCGGAATTTTTGATGCTTATGATAAAGAAGTTACTGTATGGGGCAGAGCAGATTTGAAGGATGTAGATGATTCTGACCTTGGTTTAAAAGGATCTCCTACTAAGATTGCAAAAGCATCTGATAAAGTGAAAAAAGGTGCTGGAGAAAAAGTTGTTCCTGATACATCAGAAGATGCTGTTGCTTATATTGTAGGAAAATTAAAAGAGAAGCACGTAATCTAATGAAAAACTTTAAAGTTCTTAAGAGTAAGTAAAACTGGATTGCGAATATCCGTAAAATTAAGGAAAGTGGTGAAAATAATGGGTTTAGAAGCATATAAAGGAGTATATGTCTTTGCACAGCAAGTAGATAATGTATTAAGTGGAATTGCATTTGAATTACTTGGCAAAGCAAAAGACTTAGCGAAAGATTTAAATACAGATGTAACAGCAGTGTTGATTGGTTCTGGTGTAAAAGATTTAGCAGACCAATTGGCAGAGTATGGTGCTGATAAAGTAATTGTTGTGGATGATCCAGAATTGAAAGAATACAGAACAGAGCCTTACACACATGCGCTTGCGTCTGTAATCAATGAATATAAACCAGAAATTATGTTAGTAGGTGCTACTGCGATTGGTCGTGATTTAGGTCCACGTGTGTCTGCAAGAGTTAAGACAGGTCTTACTGCAGACTGTACTGTTTTGGAAATTGGTGATTTCCCATTGAATCCAGTTCCAGGCAAAGAAGATGAACAGAAACACAATCAATTATTGATGACACGTCCTGCTTTTGGAGGAAACACGATTGCAACAATTGCTTGTCCTGATAATCGTCCTCAGATGGCAACAGTTCGTCCAGGTGTTATGCAAAAAATTGAACCTATCAAAGGTGCAAAGGCAGTTGTAGAAGAATACAATCCAGGCTTTACACCAGATGATAAATATGTGGAAATTTTAAATATTATCAAATCTGTAAAAGAAACAGAGGACATTATGGAAGCAAAGATTCTTGTATCTGGTGGACGTGGTGTAGGAAATGCAGAGAATTTCCAGATGTTAAAAGATTTAGCAGCAGTAATTGGCGGAACAGTAAGTTGTTCTCGTGCAGTTGTTGAAAATGGATGGTTACCTGTTGATTTACAGGTAGGACAGACAGGAAAAACAGTTCGTCCAAATGTATACTTTGCAATTGGTATTTCAGGAGCAATTCAGCACGTAGCAGGTATGGAAGAAGCTGACATTATTATTGCAATTAACAAAGATGAAGATGCTCCTATCTTTGATGTAGCTGATTATGGTATTGTTGGAGATTTACATAAAATCGTTCCTGCTTTAACAGAAGCTTTAAAAGCTGAGTTAGTAGACTAATAAAATAAGTCCTTTTAAATGGGCATAGAAAAAATAAGTAACACCATCTATATTTGATATATAAATATGGATGGTGTTTTTATAGTAAAAGTAGATATTTAAAAATACTTTTAGCGCTCTTGTAAAGAGGAAAAGCCATTAACAGTTCTGATTTTTTTATCCATACCAAGAATAGATATTTCTATAATTATATATAACATATGATAAAAGAATTGTATTTTGTACAAGTAATATGTTATAATTTAGAAGATAAAATTTAGCTAAAATAAGAAAGGAAGATGAAACATCTTATGAGTAAAAAACCTACTGTATTAATGATTTTAGATGGATTTGGATTAAATGATAAACATGAAGCAAATGCTGTATATGAAGCAAATACACCAAATATTGATGGTTTAATGAAGGATTATCCATTTGTTAGAGGATATGCAAGTGGACTTGCTGTAGGACTTCCAGATGGACAGATGGGTAATTCAGAAGTTGGGCATTTGAATATGGGAGCAGGAAGAATTGTCTATCAGGAATTAACAAGAATCAGTAAAGAAATTGAAGATGGTGATTTTTATAAAAATGAAGCTTTGCTGGCTGGAATGAAAAATGTAAAGGAAAACAATTCTTCTTTGCATTTGTATGGATTATTGTCAGATGGAGGAGTACACAGCCACAATACCCATGTTTATGGATTGTTGGAAATGGCAAAACGTGAAGGAATTGCAAATGTATATGTACATTGTTTCTTGGATGGACGTGACACAGCGCCTACTTCTGGGAAGGGTTTTATGGAAGAATTAGAAAGTAAAATGAGAGAGATTGGTGTAGGTGAAATTGCAACTGTTTCAGGACGTTACTATGCAATGGACCGTGACAATCGTTGGGATAGAGTAGAAATTGCATATAAAGCAATTGCAAATGGGGATGGAAAGCGTGTTCCAAATGCGGTGGAGGCAGTGGCAGCATCTTATGCAGAGGATATTACAGATGAGTTTGTAGTACCTACTGTGGTAGAGAAAGATGGAAAGCCTGTTGCAACCATAAAAGATAAGGATACCATTATATTCTTTAATTTCCGACCAGACCGTGCAAGAGAAATTACTAGAACTTTCTGTATGGATGAATTTGATGGATTTAATAGAGGTCCAAGAAAAAATGTAACTTATGTATGTTTTACAGAGTATGATGTTACTATTCCAAATAAAATCGTAGCTTTCCATAAAGTTGAATTGACCAATACCTTTGGACAATTTTTGGCAGAACATGGAAAAACGCAAGCAAGAATTGCAGAGACAGAAAAATATGCACATGTTACTTTCTTCTTTAATGGTGGTGTGGAAGAACCAAACAAAGGGGAAGATAGAATCCTTGTAAATTCTCCAAAAGTAGCAACTTATGACTTAAAACCAGAGATGAGCGCATATGAAGTGTGTGATAAATTGGTAGAGGCTATTAAGTCTGAAAAATATGATGTGATTATTATTAATTTTGCAAATCCTGATATGGTAGGACATACAGGAGTAGAATCAGCAGCTATTCAAGCAGTGGAAGCGGTGGATACTTGTGTGGGAAAAGCAGTGGCAGCACTGAAAGAGGTAGATGGTACGATGTTCTTATGTGCAGATCATGGAAATGCAGAACAGTTGATTGACTATACTACCAAAGAAAGTTTTACTGCACATACTACTAATCCAGTGCCTTTTGTCCTAATTAACTATGATGATACTTATACTTTAAGAGAAGGCGGATGTTTGGCAGATATTGCGCCTACCTTAATTGAAATTATGGGAATGCAACAGCCAGAAGAAATGACTGGAAAATCTTTATTAGTGAAAAGATAAGAGTTGATATTGTGCGAAAAAAATAATAAAAGGAAATAGGGTAAGAAATAACCATTAAGATTTCTTTTACAAAGAAGGTTATAACTAAAAAGCAGGTTTGTAGGTTAGGCTTTTAGATTATAATATGGATTTTCAGACAAATAGGGCAGATTTCTATAGAATTGTCTTATTTGTCTGAGATTTTTTTATTTCATAGGAAAGACCATGTTACTGTGAAGTATTAAAGTATATCTTTTTCCTATGAAATAAAAATAGGATATGCAGGTTTTTCCCCAACGCACTTGTCCTTTTTGTGCTTCAGGACAATAGCTTGAAGCAGAGATTATACAATTGGCATAATGGGTAGATTTCATACAGAATTAACAGCAAAAAGACGCATGGAGTAGTAAAAAACCATGTATCTTTTTGCGTTCAAAAGGAGAATTATCTTTATCTAGTTATTTACAGATATAACATGCAACTAGAAATATCCATTGACTTCTTAAAAGAGCCTGTATTATAATAAAGCCGAGCCTATAACTGTTCTCATTGTTTGATTGATGAAAGTAAATTTTTTTAATACTGTTTGGCGCGTAAATGCACACAGCGAAAGTAAGAATGGAGGAAATATGAGTATACAGCAATTTAAACCAGTAAAAGAGGGAAAAGTACGTGAGGTTTATGACAATGGAGACAATCTTATTATTGTAGCTACAGATAGAATTTCAGCTTTTGATGTTATTTTAAAAAATAAAATAACAAAAAAAGGTGCAATTTTAACGCAGATGTCTAAATTTTGGTTTGATTTTACAAAAGATATTGTACCAAACCATATGCTTTCTACAGATGTTGCAGATATGCCTGAATTTTTCCAGAATGAAAATTTTGATGGAAATAGCATGAAATGTAAGAAATTAAATATGCTTCCAGTGGAATGTATCGTACGTGGTTATATTACAGGAAGTGGATGGGAAAGTTATCAGAAAAATGGAACCGTTTGTGGCATTCAATTGCCAGAAGGATTGAAAGAATCAGATCAATTACCAGAACCAATTTATACGCCTACTACTAAAGCAGATCTAGGATTACATGATGAACATATTACCTTTGAAGAAAGTGTGGAGATTTTAGAAAAACTTCATCCAGGTAGAGGTGCAGAATATGCAGAAAAAATAAAGGAATGTACTATTAAATTATATAAAAAATGTGCAGAATATGCATTAAGTAAAGGAATTATTATTGCAGATACAAAATTTGAATTTGGTTTGGATGAGAAAGGCGATGTAGTATTAGGAGATGAAATGTTGACACCAGATAGTTCTAGATTTTGGCCTTTGGAGGGATATGAATCTGGAAAATCACAGCCTTCTTTTGACAAACAATTTGTTCGGGATTGGTTAAAACAAAATCCAGATAGTGATTATTTATTACCAGAAGAGGTTGTGACAAAGACAGTTGATAAATATAAAGAAGCATATGAACTTTTAACAGGAGAAAAATTTGCATAGGTTTGACTGGAGAATTGTATGAATAGAAATAAAAGGGAAATGCATATAGATTTTGATAAGCCGCATGAAGAATGTGGTGTTTTTGGCATGTATGATTTTGATGGAAATGATGTAGCATCTACCATTTATTATGGATTATTTGCCTTGCAACACAGAGGACAAGAAAGTTGTGGAATTGCAGTTAGTGAGACAAATGGCCCGAAGGGAAAAGTAACCTCTCATAAGGGAATGGGATTAGTGAATGAAGTATTTACCCAAGAATCTTTAGAGAGAATGAAAGGTGATATTGGGATTGGACATGTGCGTTATTCTACGGCAGGCGCTTCCACTCGTGAAAATGCGCAACCACTTGTCTTAAATTATGTAAAGGGAACTTTGGCACTAGCACATAATGGAAATCTTATTAATGCAAAGGAGTTGCGGGAGGATTTAGAATATACAGGAGCGATTTTTCAGACTACAATTGATTCAGAAGTGATTGCTTACCATATAGCTAGAGAGCGCTTGAAGTCTCATACTGTTGAAGAAGCAGTACGTCGCGCTGCTAGTAAAATAAAAGGAGCTTTTGCACTAGTGGTTATGAGCCCAAGAAAGTTAGTTGGAGCTCGTGATCCTTTTGGCTTTAAACCTTTATGTATTGGAAAACGTGACAATGCATATATGATAGCTTCTGAGACTTGTGCGCTAGAAACAATTGGTGCAGAATTTGTAAGAGATATTTTACCAGGCGAGGTAGTGACAATTACACCAGAAGGTATTAAATCAGATACTAGTCTTTGTCCACCAAAAGAACAAGAAGCAAGGTGTATTTTTGAGTATATTTATTTTGCAAGACCTGATAGTCATATAGATGGAGTTAGTGTTTATACCTCTAGAATTAAAGCGGGTCGTTTTCTTGCTATGGATTCACCAGTAGATGCAGATTTGGTAGTGGGGGTACCAGAATCAGGAAATGCAGCAGCATTAGGGTATTCTATGGAATCAGGAATCCCTTATGGAACGGCTTTTGTAAAGAATGGTTATGTGGGAAGAACCTTTATTAAACCCAAACAGAGTAATCGAGAATCTAGTGTAAGAGTGAAATTAAATGTATTAGCAGAAGCTGTAAAAGGAAAACGCGTGATTATGATTGATGATTCTATCGTACGAGGGACTACCTCTGACCGTATTGTTAGAATGTTACGTGACGCGGGAGCTACAGAAGTACATGTGAGGATTTCTTCTCCTCCATTTTTATGGCCTTGCTATTTTGGAACAGATATTCCTGAGCGAAAACAGTTAATTGCCTATAATCGAACGATTGAAGATATTCGCCAGATTATTGGAGCAGATTCTTTGGGGTATCTTAGTATTGAAAGATTAGAAGAAATGGCAGAGGGATTATCTATTTGTAAAGGGTGTTTTACTGGAAAGTATCCTATGGAACCACCAGCAGAGGATATTAGAGGAGAATATGAACAATAGGTAGATAGCAAATTAGACGGTTTGCTGTGTCACATGCAGCCATCTAAGTGGCATAATACCTCATGTATGTGTGAACATATTAAATATTAATAGAAAAGATAATATTATTTATTAAGAAAATAGAATTAGAAATTAAGATAAGAAAGGAGGGCTACTCAACGAAAGTTATATTTTGAGTAGCGGTCATATTATGTCAACAGACAGATATAACAGTCCTTTGTCTGAGCGCTATGCAAGTAAAGAGATGCAATATATTTTTTCTCCTGATATGAAATTTTGTACATGGAGAAAATTGTGGATTGCTCTAGCCGAGACGGAGATGGAACTGGGATTAAGTGAAAATGGGAAACCTGTCATTACACAAGAGCAGATAGATGAATTAAAAAGTCATGTAGAAGATATCAATTATGAAGTGGCAAAAGAACGCGAAAAATTAGTAAGACATGATGTAATGAGTCATGTATATGCATATGGTCAACAGTGTCCAAAGGCGGCAGGGATTATACACTTAGGTGCAACCTCCTGTTATGTAGGTGATAATACAGATATTATTGTTATGAGAGAAGCATTAAAGTTAGTGCGAAAGAAATTAGTAAATGTAATTGCTGAGTTGGCAAAATTTGCAGATACTTATAAGGAATTGCCCACTTTGGCATTTACTCATTTTCAACCAGCACAACCTACAACAGTAGGAAAGCGTGCAACTCTTTGGCTACAAGAATTTCTTATGGATTTAGAGGATTTAGAGTATGTAATGGGAAGTCTTAAGTTATTGGGCTCCAAGGGTACTACAGGAACACAGGCAAGTTTTCAGGAGTTGTTTGCAGGAGACCAAGAAACCATTGATAAGATTGACCCTATCATTGCAAGAAAAATGGGTTTTGAAGAATGTTATGCAGTATCTGGACAAACTTATTCTAGAAAAGTGGATACCAGAGTTGCAAATATTCTTGCAGGAATTGCTGCAAGTGCTCATAAAATGTCAAATGATATTCGTTTGTTGCAACATTTAAAAGAAGTAGAAGAACCTTTTGAAAAAAATCAGATTGGTTCTTCTGCTATGGCATATAAGAGAAATCCAATGAGAAGTGAACGAATTGCATCACTTGCCCGTTATGTAATGGTAGATGCCTTAAATCCTGCGATTACATCTGCTACGCAATGGTTTGAAAGAACCTTAGATGATTCTGCAAACAAACGTTTATCTATACCAGAAGGTTTTCTTGCAATAGATGGGATTTTAGATTTATGCTTAAATGTAGTAGATGGACTTGTAGTGTATGAAAAAGTAATTAGAAAACATATGATGGCAGAATTACCTTTTATGGCAACAGAAAATATTATGATGGATGCAGTAAAAAATGGTGGAAATCGTCAGGAAATGCATGAGAAAATCCGTCAACTTTCTATGGAAGCTGGAAAAAATGTAAAAGTAGAAGGAAAAGATAATAATTTGTTGGAATTGATTGCAGCAGATCCAGCGTTCAATCTTACTTTAGAAGAGTTAGAACAATCTATGGAACCTTCTAGATATGTAGGACGCGCCCCTCTTCAAGTAGAAAAATTCTTAGAGCAAATCGTTTCTCCTTTCTTAGAGAAAAATAAAGAGATGTTAGGAATAACAGCAGAAATTAATGTATAAATAATATCAGTTGCCCACAATAAAAAAGCAATCATTTCTTAATTATAGGAGTGTATATTACATTTTTTATCAAGCGAAAAGGAGTTATCATTTTTTGTGATAACTCCTTTTACTTTTTATAGATTACAAACCAATCTATAGTATATTTTTTTGCTTTCTTGTTAATACTGAAAGAAAACAGGGAAATAGGAAAGGAGAACATATATGAGCTTATGTTTAAAAATTACAGAAGTTCACGCAAGAGAAATATTAGATTCTAGAGGAAATCCTACGGTAGAAGCCGATGTAACAGTAGAAACTACTAGTAATGGAAAAAAGACAACAGGAAGAGCAGCAGTCCCCTCTGGGGCGTCCACAGGACAATTTGAAGCAGTAGAATTAAGAGATGGAGAGCCAAGATATTTTGGACTAGGTGTTCAAAATGCTGTAAAACATGTGAATGATAAAATTGCCAAAGTACTAATTGGAAAAAATGCATTAAATCAAGTGGAAATTGACAGAATTTTAATCGCAGAAGATGGAACAGATGATAAAATTAATTTAGGTGCAAATGCTATGTTAAGTGTATCTTTAGCGACTGCAAGAGCTGCTGCTAAAGCAATGGAATTGCCTTTGTATCAATATTTAGGAGGAACTAATGCAAAAAGAATGCCAGTTCCTATGATGAATATTTTAAATGGTGGTCGCCATGCAGATAATACGGTAGATTTTCAAGAATTTATGATAATGCCAGTAGGGGCAGAAAGTTTTCGAGAAGCGCTGCGTATGTGTGCAGAAGTATATCATAATCTAAAGAAAATTTGTGAAAAAGAAGGACTTTCCACTGCAGTTGGCGATGAGGGTGGTTTTGCACCAGATTTACCAGATACGGTTTCTGTATTAGAATTAATTATGAAAGCAGTGAAAGCATCAGGATATATACCAGGAGAAGATTTTAAAATAGCATTAGATGCAGCAGCAAGTGAATTATATGATGAGAAAACAGGATTGTATCATTTCCCAGGAGAATCTAAACTAAAAGGTGAAAAGGTTGCAAGAAATACCAATGAAATGATTGAGTATTATAGAGAATTAATTGAAAAATTCCCAATTATTTCTATTGAAGATGGTTTGGATGAAGAAGATTGGGATGGTTGGCAGGCAATGACAGAACAGTTAGGAGAAAGAATCCAACTGGTAGGAGATGATTTGTTTGTAACCAATACAAAACGTTTGGATGCGGGTATTAAATTGCAGACTGCAAATGCTATATTAATTAAAGTGAATCAAATTGGAACTTTAACAGAAGCTATGGAAGCTATTGAAACTGCTCATAAAAATGCTTATCGTGCGGTAATTTCTCATCGTTCTGGTGAAACAGAAGATACTTTTATTGCAGATTTAGCTGTAGCAGTGAATGCTGGACAAATTAAAACAGGTGCTCCTTGTCGTGCAGAGCGTACAGCAAAATATAATCAGCTTCTTCGAATGGAAGAACAGCTTGGCATTGTTGCAGAATACAAAAATCCTTTTAATAAATTTTAAGTGGGATGTTTTTTGCTTAGGATTTAAACATAATGGAATATTTTTTCATTACTAATATAAAAGTTTATGTATACCCCTTGGGGCATCTTATGATACCCCCTTTGGGGCATATGTGCTTATAGAAATGTTTTATAAGGGATAGAGGTAAGGCAAACTGTTATGGCTTGTCAAGCAAAAAGATAAAAACTTCTTGCTAAATATTCTTGAATGTGATACGATAAAAAATATTGGAAATAGAAAATTATAGGAGGTGTGAAGAAATTGGCAGTTTTAAAAATGGTATTAATGGTAATATTTATTATAATCAGTATTGGATTGACAGTAATTGTTTTAATGCAAGAAGGCAAATCCGCAGGACTTGGGGCAATTAGTGGTGCCGCAGATACATACTGGGGCAAGAATAAAGGGCGTTCTATGGAAGGAATCCTTGTTAAGCTTACTAGAGCGTTGGTGATACTTTTTCTTGTAATTGCAGCAGTATTAAATATTGGAAGTTTTTAAGCGGAGATTTGTATTATTTGCGAATCTATGAAGAGATAAATACAAGAGACTGTCGGATTTCGGCAGTCCTTTTTTCTTCTATAGAAGGAGCTTTATCGTATGAAAGCAAGAAGGTGTTTTCCTATAGAAGAAAAAATAAAATTTGCACTTGTGCAATAGGAAGATAAGAGTTTTGTATGTAAAATTTATAAATAGGAGAGATTGATGGAGAAAAAATTATTAGAAAGTAGAAAAAAAATGATATATGAGCTTATGAGTAGTGAGTTATATGTGCCCATGAAAATAAAAGAACTTGCTATTTTATTAAATGTAACTAGAGAGGAAAGAGAAGAGCTAGAAGAAGTACTAAAAGAACTTTTAGCAGAAGGAAAAATTGAGCTTTCCAAACGTGGAAAATATTCCAAGACAGAAAGTAAATTTCTAAGTGGAATTTTTAGTGGAAGTGCAAGAGGATTTGGATTTGTCACAATAGAGGGAGAACCAGAGGATATTTATATACCAGAATTTCAAATAAATGGTGCTTTACATGGTGATTTGGTGCAAATTGCGCTATTGACAGAAAAGCCATTTTCTGGAAAACATAAGGAAGGAACTGTTGTAAAAATTTTGCAAAGAAGTATTACTAGAATTGTAGGAACCTTCCAAAAAAGCAAAAATTTTGGTTTTGTGATTCCTGATAATGTAAAATTAGGGCAAGATGTATTTATTCCAATAGAACGTTCCAAAGGCGCCGTAGATGGCCATAAAGTTGTTGTAGAAATTACAGATTATGGGAATGATACAAGAAAACCAGAAGGAAAAATTGTAGAAATTATTGGACATATAAACGACCCAGGAACAGACATTATGTCTATAATAAAAGCCTATGATTTTCCAATTGAATTTTCAGAGAAAGTATTAAAACAAGCTCAGACAGTTGCAAAACCTGTAAGTGGTGCAGATATGGCAGGGCGAAAAGATATTAGAACTTGGCAAATGGTAACGATTGATGGAGAGGATGCGAAGGATTTAGATGATGCAATTACTCTGACAAAAGAAGGAGAAAATTATCGTTTGGGTGTACACATTGCAGATGTGACAAATTATGTACAAGAACATAGTGCACTAGATGTAGAGGCACTGGAGAGAGGAACTAGTGTTTATTTAGTAGATCGTGTTATTCCTATGTTGCCACATGTACTATCTAATGGTATTTGTTCTTTAAATGCTGGGGAAGATCGACTTGCTTTAAGTTGTATTATGTTGATAGATGCTAAAGGAATGGTAATTGACCATGAAATTGCTGAAACTGTGGTACAGGTAGACCAGCGTATGAGTTATACCAGTGTCAGAAAGATTTTAAAAGATAAAGATGAAATGGAACGTGAGAAATATAAAGAATTAGTTCCTATGTTTGAATTAATGGAAGAATTAGCAGCAATTTTGCGGGAGAAGCGCAGAAGACGTGGTTCTATTGATTTTGATTTTCCTGAAACAAAAATTATATTAGATAAACAAGGAAGACCCCTAGAAATCAAACCTTATGAAAGAAATGTAGCAACTAGAATTATTGAAGATTTTATGTTGATTGCCAATGAGACTGTGGCACAAGATTTTTTTTGGCAGGAAATTCCATTTGTATATCGCACGCATGATACGCCTGATCCAGAGAAAATACAAAAGCTTCGTTTATTTATCAATAATTTTGGGTATTCCATCCGAATTAGTCAAGAAGAAATTCATCCCAAAGAACTTCAAAAATTGTTAGAAAAGATAGAAGATACCCCAGAAGAAGCATTGATCAGTAGATTAACGCTTCGTTCTATGAAACAAGCAAAATATACAACTGAAAATACAGGCCATTTTGGTCTTGCTACTCAATATTATTGTCATTTTACTTCACCTATCCGTCGGTATCCAGACTTGCAAATTCATAGAATTATCAAAGAAACATTGAGAGGAAAAATGACTGAAAAAAAGATAGCTCACTATGAAAAAATTTTACCAGAAGTTGCATCTCGTTCTAGTCAAAGAGAGCGGCGTGCAGATGAAGCAGAGCGCGAGACAGACAAATTAAAGAAAGTAGAATATATGTCAGAGCATATAGGAGAAACGTTTGAGGGTGTAATTTCAAGTATTACTTCTTGGGGAATTTATGTAGAATTGCCTAACACAGTAGAAGGTATGATACATGTTACCAACTTAGTAGATGATTACTATTACTATGATGAATCAGCTTATGAAATGATATGGGAAGCTACTCAAAAATGTTATAAGCTTGGGCAAACGTTACAAGTTGTAGTGGCAAATACAGATAAACTCTTGCGCACAATAGATTTTGTTTTACAAGAAAATAAAGAATTATATGGATTAGATATTACATCAGAAGATATTGGACACTAATTTAACTTTGTGGATGTGCTTGTAAGATATCAGAGTACATCCGCAAACACAAGCAGTCTCGCAGAGCATAACACTTATTGTCTGTGACAATAGAAATTAGAAAGGAAATTATAAATGGGGAAAGATAGTATAAAATTAATTGCTAATAATAAAAAAGCATATCATGATTATTTTATAGAGGACAAGTATGAGACAGGTATTTGTTTGGTAGGAACAGAGGTAAAATCCTTGCGTATGGGAAAATGTTCTGTAAAAGAATCTTTTATAAGAATTGAAAACGGTGAAGTTATTATTTATGGAATGCATATTAGCCCATATGAGAAAGGTAATATTTTTAATAAAGATCCTCTTCGACCTCGTAAGTTGCTTATGCATAAGTATGAGATTAATAAAATAGCAGGAAAAATAAAAGAAAAAGGATATACGTTGGTTCCTTTGCAAGTTTATTTAAAAGGAAGTTTAGTAAAAGTTGAGATTGCGTTGGCGCGTGGTAAGAAACTTTATGATAAACGTCAAGATATTGCCAAGAAAGATATAAAAAGAGAATCAGAAAGAGAATTTAAAGTGAGAAACTTATAATTTTGAACTTTTTATTACTGAAATCATAAGATTCTTAGGCACAGGTTTCCACAAATAAATTTAAGTATGTTCTTCTAGAAGTTAATAAAATTCAATGATAAGAATAGTATATAATATTAGCCAGAAAAAATATTCTTGACAATAAAATATTTTTGCATATAATAGTTTTATATAGAACAGTTCTGTATAAAACTATTTGATTTATGACAATAGAAAGTTGGCAAAGCGTGCTTTCTATTATTTATGACAATTTATGATAATAGAAAATTTGCGTTGGGTGTTTTTTATTATTTATGATAATAGAAAATTCACGTAGCGTGTTTTCTATTATTTATGTGAAGATAAAGTGACAATGATTGTTGAATTTGCTTATAAGATATTGCTTATAAGATATAAGTCTTATCAAGCGAGAAGATAAAAAAGGAGTATTAAATTGGATGAAACATAAAGATACACTAGGATTTGTAATAAAAACATTAGATAATTTATTCTTCCGAAATATGTTTGCCTATGAAACGAGACAAAAAGGAGTGGATGAAATAACAGTAATGCATGGTTGGATACTTGGCTTTCTATATGAAAATCGGGAGAAAAATATTTTTCAGAAAGATATTGAAATAGAATTTTCTATTGCCAGATCAACGGTTACTAGTATTGTAAAGCTAATGGAAAAGAAAGGGTATATTCTAAGGGAGTCTGTAGAAGCTGATGCTAGATTAAAACGGTTGGTATTGACAGAGCGAGGAAAGCAAATTCATGAACAACACATTAGCTATATTGATATGTTAGAAGAACAATGTAAAAGAAATATTTCACAAGAAGAGATAGAGATATTTCTTAAAATAGCAGGAAAATTAAAGCAAAATTTAGAAGAAGATATTCAAAAAAGGGAGGGACAGAAGTGGTAAAAACGATTTTAGGGCAGGTAAAAGAATTTAAAAAGGATTCTCTACTAACACCTGTTTTTATGATTTTAGAAGTTATTATGGAGATGATAATTCCTCTTTTAATGGCAGCGATTATTGACAATGGTGTGGAAAAAGGAGATATGGATTACATATATCAAGTTGGAGCAATTATGGCTGTTTTGGCAGTATTAGGTTTAGTCTCTGGAATGCTTGGAGCAAAATTTGGAGCAAGTGCTTCTACAGGTTTGGCAAGAAATTTACGTAGTACAATGTTTGCTAATATTCAAAATTTTTCTTTTGCCAATATTGACAAATTTTCTACTGCAGGTCTAGTAACACGTCTAACTACAGATGTCACAAATCTTCAGAATGCATATCAGATGATATTGCGTATGTGTGTTCGTGCACCTATTAGTATGATTACAGCTATGGTTATGGCATTTTTAATTAATGCAAAATTAGCAAGTATTTATCTGATTGCTGTAGTGGTATTAGGGGGGTGCCTATATTTTATTATGGGGAAAGCAACCAAATATTTTCAGCAGATTTTTCCTAAATATGATGATTTAAATGCTAGCGTTCAAGAAAATGTTTCAGCAATTCGTGTTGTGAAAGCTTATGTCCGAGAGGATTATGAGAATGAAAGATTTACAAAGGCAAGTGGAAATATTTATCAAATGTTTACAAAAGCAGAAAATATATTGACTTGGAATGCACCATTGATGCAGATTACAGTATATGGATGTATCCTTGCTATCAGTTGGTTAGGGGCAAAAATGATTGTTACAGATACATTGACAACAGGACAGCTTATGAGCCTTATGGCATATTGTATGAATATTCTTATGAGCCTTATGATACTTTCTATGATTTTCGTTATGATTACAATGAGTATGGCTAGTGCAGAACGTATAGCGGAAGTAATCAATGAAAAGAGTACATTAACAAATCCTAAAAATCCAATAAAAGAAATTCGAGATGGAAGCATTGTTTTTGAACATGTGGATTTTTCTTATAGTAAAAACAGTGAGGAACCTGTGTTAAAAGATATTAATTTAAATATCAAGGCAGGAGAAACTATTGGAATTATTGGAGGAACAGGAAGTGCTAAATCTAGTTTAGTAAATTTAATTAGTCGTTTATATGATGTGACAGATGGAAGTGTTTTTGTAGGTGGTATCAATGTGAAGCAATATGACATGGAAGAACTGCGAAATCAAGTGGCAGTGGTACTACAAAAGAATGTGTTATTTTCAGGTACCATTTTGGAAAATTTGCGCTGGGGTGATAAAAATGCCACGAAAGAAGATTGTGTACGTGTATGTAAAATGGCTTGTGCAGATGAATTTATTGAACAGTTTCCTGAAAAATATAATACTTATATTGAGCAAGGAGGAAATAATGTATCTGGTGGACAAAAACAGCGTCTTTGTATTGCAAGGGCATTGTTAAAAAAACCCAAAATTTTGATTTTGGATGATTCTACTAGTGCAGTGGATACAGCTACTGATAGTAAAATTCGCAAGGCATTTGCCACAGAAATCCCAGATACCACAAAATTAATTATTGCGCAGCGGATTTCTAGTGTACAAAATGCAGACAGAATTATTGTGATGGATAATGGAACAGTAGCAAATTTTGGAACACATAAAGAATTATTAGAAACCAGCGAAATTTATCGTGATGTCTATGAATCACAAACGGGAGGCAGTGGAGATTTTGATCAGGAAGGAGGAGAAAAATAATGGCTAAAAATACACAACATGCAACTACACAATCCAAGCCTCCTATGGGAAAGGGACCTAGAGGAGTAAAATCTCAAATTAAAAATCCAGGTAAGTTATTTGTAAGACTGATGAAGTATATTTTTGTCAATTATAAAATCCATATTTTGCTAGTGATGATAGGCATTTTTGTGGGAGTACTTGCAAATGTACAAGGAACTTTATTTATGCAGACTTTAATAGATGTTTATATTTTACCTATGATAGGAACAGAAAATCCAGATTTTGGACCTCTTGCGGCTGCTATTTTTCGAGTAGGTTTGTTCTATGCAATTGGAGCTTGTTCCACATGGGCGTATAACAGAATCATGGTAAAGGTTACGCAGGGAACGTTGCGAGATTTGCGAGATGATATGTTTACACATATGGAGCGGCTTCCCATTAAGTATTTTGATACACATTCTCATGGGGATATTATGTCTATTTATACCAATGACATTGATACTTTGCGTCAAATGATTAGTCAAAGTATGCCACAGTTGTTATCTAGTGTGATTACAATTGTAAGTATTTTAGTTAGTATGTTAATATTAAACGTGCCTTTGACATTGGTAACTTTGCTTATGGTCAGTATTATGTTGTTTGCTACCAAAATATTTGCTGGGAAAAGTGGAAAATATTTTATTGCTCAACAAAAAGATATTGGAAAAGTCAATGGATATATAGAAGAAATGATGGAAGGACAAAAAGTAGTAAAAGTATTTTGTCATGAGGAACAGAGTAAGCAGCAATTCCAAAAATTAAATGAGGAATTATATATCAGTGCTAACAATGCCAATAAGTTAGCCAATATGCTAGGACCTATCAACTTACAGTTAGGAAATTTAAGTTATGTGGTGTGTGCTATTGTAGGAGGTGGTCTTGCATTAAATCATATAGGTGGCTTTACCTTGGGGGGGCTTGCTAGCTTTTTAACTTTTAACAAAAGTTTTAATATGCCTATCAATCAAGTAAGTCAGCAGTTAAACAGTGTGATTATGGCAATGGCAGGCGCAGAACGTATTTTTGCATTGCTCGATGAAGAAGCAGAAACAGATGAGGGATATGTCACTTTGGTCAATGCCAAAAAGGAAGATGGCATACTTATGGAATCAAAGGAAAGAACTGGTTTGTGGGCATGGAAACATTTTCATAAAGCAGAAGGAACTACAGATTATATTGAATTAACAGGAGATGTGGTATTTGATGATGTAGATTTTGGTTATGATTCAGATAAGATTGTTTTGCATAATGTAAAAATGTTTGCAAATGCTGGACAGAAAATTGCATTTGTGGGTTCCACTGGAGCAGGAAAAACTACAATTACTAATTTAATTAATCGCTTTTATGATATTCAAGATGGAAAAATTAGATATGATGGAATTAATGTCAATAAGATTAAAAAAGATGATTTGAGACGTTCACTTGGAATTGTATTGCAAGATACTCATTTATTTACCAATACGGTTATGGAAAATATTAGATATGGAAAATTAGATGCTACAGATGAAGAAGTAATTGCAGCGGCAAAACTTGCTAATGCAGATCGGTTTATTCGCAAACTTCCGGAAGGTTATCACACAATGTTGACTGGAGATGGAGCAAACTTAAGTCAGGGCCAACGGCAGCTCTTGGCGATTGCTCGGGCAGCAGTGGCGGATCCGCCTGTATTAATTTTAGATGAAGCAACTAGTTCCATTGACACTAGAACGGAACGTTTGGTACAAGATGGGATGGATAAATTAATGAAAGGCAGAACTACTTTTGTGATTGCTCATAGGCTTTCTACTGTTAAAAATAGTGATTGTATTATGGTATTAGAAAGAGGTAGAATTATAGAAAGAGGAACACATGAGGATTTAATTATTCAGAGAGGCAAGTATTATCAACTTTATACAGGAAATACCTTATAGAATTAAAATTAAAGTGTGAAAAATTTAACTTCATTTATGTTCATATCAAAAGAATTTAAGCTGCGGCCAATGAAAGTGAATGATAAATTTGATGAGGAGGATTGGATAATGAGGGGCTTATGGTTTTGTGGCTTATAGTTTTGAAGAATTTTATCAAAATTGGTTGGACCAGATTTCAAACAAAGAACAGTTCCTAAAAGAGTTGGAAAACTGGAAAAATATTTTTAAAAAAGAAACAAAATAGGAACATTTTAGAATTAGAGAGAGAAAGTGTAAAATGAATATGCAAACATATAGAATTGGAATTGATTTAGGCGGGACCAATATTAAGGTAGGAATTGTTAATAAGAAACAAGAAATAATAGCTTCTGCAAGTCGAAAAACAAGAAAAGAGCGACCATATCAGGAAGTTTTAGATGATATGGCAGAAACAGTAAAAGATGCATTAAAAAAAATAGAGGTCTCTATTACTGCTTGTAATGGAATTGGAATTGGAAGCCCTGGGACTATTGACCATGAAAATGGAATTGTAATTTATTCCAATAATATTTCTTGGGAGCAAATACCCTTAGCCGAGGAAATAGAAAAAAGGCTTTCTCTTCCAGTAAAAATTTCTAATGATGCAAATTGTGCGGCATTAGGAGAAGCTTTGGCAGGAAGTGGTAAAGACTGTAAGAATTTAGTATTACTTACATTAGGTACTGGAGTTGGCGGTGGTGTGATTATTGATGGAAAATTATTTCAAGGTAGAATTGGTGGCATGGAATTAGGCCATACCACATTAATTGCTGGTGGAGAACCATGTACTTGTGGAAGACAAGGATGTGTAGAAGCCTATTGTAGTGCCACTGGTTTGATTCGAGAGGCTAATAAAGCTGCAGATTGTTTTCCTGACAGCCTATTGGAAAAGATGCGTGAAGAAATGGGAGAAATGAATGGTAAGATACCCTTTGAAGCAAGAAAAATAGGAGATAAGCAGGCAATAAGAATCATAAATCAATATATTAATTGGTTGGGAGAGGCAATTACAAATTATGTTAATATATTTCGGCCACAGATGGTATTACTTTCAGGTGGTATCTGTGGACAAGGAAAGTCTCTGACAGATCCATTAAAAAAATATGTAGAAACATATGCTTTTGCTGGGAAGCGGATTTCTATACCAAAAATAGAAATTGCTAAATTAGGCAATGATGCAGGAATTATTGGCGCAGCAAATTTAGTATAAAATTAGGAATATGGAACACCAAACTATAAGATAAAAATATGATGCGCACTCGCACAATAGGAACATATTGCTTGATAATTGTGCTTAGTATAACAAAACAGACAAGTCCTTGATAAATGAGATAAGAAGTTCTGGACTTGTCTGTTTTATTCTTTCATTCCTGACAATAGAAAATTTGCAGAGAGTGTTTTCTATTTATTGTGTGATATATTCATTTGCCTTATAATTAGCAATAGTCCAATCATAAGAAGAATGGCAATCGGTAATGTAATAAATGCATTTGGTAAAAAACCAGCGATAATATAACTGACAAAGCTAACAGCAGCTACTGTAATGGCATATGGAAGCTGTGTTGAAACATGTGTTACATGGTCACATTGCGCGCCTGCACTTGCCATAATAGTTGTATCTGAAATAGGTGAGCAGTGGTCCCCACATACAGCACCAGCCATGCAAGCAGAAACACAAATAACACCAAGTGGATTATTCAAAGGAAATACCGCAAGAGTAATTGGAATTAAAATGCCAAAAGTTCCCCAAGAGGTACCTGTTGCAAAAGCTAAAAAGGCTCCAATTAAAAAGACAATTGCTGGTAAAAGTGACTGGAAATTACCTGCTGAATGTTGCACTAATGCTTCTACAAACTGTTTTGCACCTAAAGAATCTGTCATTGCTTTTAGGCTCCAAGCAAAGGTTAAAATCAAAATAGCTGGTACCATAGATTTGAAACCCTCTGGAATAGCTTCTGCAAGTTCTTGAAAGGAAATAACTCTGCGAATCAAATAATAAATAATTGTTAAAATAAGTGCTACAGAAGAACCCAGCATCAATCCAATAGATGCATCCGAATTTGAAAAGGCTTCAACGAAACCTCTTCCCTCAAAAAAACCACCAGAATAAATCATGCCAATAATACAAGAGATAATTAAAACAGCGATTGGCAACAGTAAGTCAATTACCTTTCCATTTGAATTTCCAGTCTCTGCTGCAACATTTGCATAATCTTTCATTCCAGAGAAGATATCTCCTTTTTCCTTTGCATTTTTTTCATAACTTGCCATTGGGCCATAGTCCATACCAGCTATCGCAAGAAAAATCATCATAACAATAGTAAGTAAGGCATAGAAGTTAAATGGAATTGTTTGAATAAAAAGATAAAGTCCATTTCCATCTTCTACATAGCTAGCTACTGCTGCTGCCCAAGAGGATACAGGTGCAATAATGCATATTGGTGCGGCTGTTGCATCAATCACATATGCAAGTTTAGCTCTAGAAATTTTGCTGTTATCTGAAACAGGACGCATAACACTTCCAACTGTTAAACAATTAAAATAATCGTCAATAAAGATTAGTACGCCCAAAGCAATCGTAGCAAGTTGTGCTCCAGCACGTGTTTTAATATGATTGCTTGCCCAACGGCCAAAAGCAGCGGAACCACCTGCTTTATTCATTAACATAACCATAATTCCAAGAATTACTAAAAAGATAAGAATTCCCACATTATATGCATTAGATAAAACAGCAACAATTCCATCATTAAATACATGGGTAAGTGTTCCCTCAAAGCTAAAATCTGAATAGAGTAGACCACCAATTACAATACCAACAAATAAGGAAGTATAAACTTCTTTTGTAATAAGCGCAAGAGCAATGGCAATAACTGGTGGAAGAAGTGACCAAGGGGTCATATAAAATCGACTTACTTCTTCAATTGCTCCTTCCGTTGCAGCATATGCAACAATAGGGAAAAGAAACAGCACTATTGAGCATAGAAGAAGTAAATTTTTAGATTTTTTTCCATGAATTTTTATTTTCTTATCTTTCATGGAAGAATTTTGGTAATTTTTCATCTTTGGTCCGTTACTAGAAACTTATAAAAAGTCAAAAACTTTTCTGCTTCATTCTTATTTTCTTGTGTATGCTTTTGTACATTCCTTTTTATAAGGTTACATGTTTTGTAGTAACTTTCTCCTTTCTTGTATCTTCCTGCTATGGAACGCTGTAACCTGCGTTTTCTTTTTTAGTTTCTTCACTGTTTGTGTGCGATTTCATTTCCTTTCAGGCACCAGACAGATATTCACTAGGCATTAACACACTTTCATTTCCGCGAAGGCAAAGTGAAAAGAAACTTCGAGTTTGTTTACTAGAAATTTATTATACATGACATAAAAGCAATATGCAACATTTTGGAAAGGAATGGACTCTTAATAAATAAGTGGGAAAATAATTCGCGCAAAAACATTATAGTAATAATGTACATATATTTTGGATATCCATTCCACTTAGGGAGGGGGCATGCCCGTATGAAAGAATTTATGCAGTACTATGAAAAGATTTATCCACAAATGTACCGAACTGCATGGTTTTATTTACAAAATAAGCAAGAAGCAGAAGATGCAGTACAAGATGCAGTGTTAATTGCTTATGAGAAATTTTATCAGCTAAAAGACAAAGAAAAATTTGGTTCATGGATTATGCAGATTTTGGTAAATCGATGTAGGAAAAGAATGAGAACTTGGTTTAGAAAAGAGGAATGTATGGAAGATATTTGTCCTTCACAAGAAAAAAGTTTATCAGAAGAACCAGATTTTGCTACCACATCTGCAATAAAACAGGCATTTTGGGAATTGCAAGAAGAGGAGCGATTTATTGTGGCGTTATCAGTGTTTGGAGGGTATACCAGTGAAGAAATTTCAGGTATCTTAAACAAAAATCACAGTACCATCCGTTCCAGATACCGGAGGGCACTTCAAAAAATGAGAAAAAAGCTGGAGGTGTGATGATGAGAAAATATGAAAAAGAAGAACGATGGAAGGATGAAACTATCAAGCAATATTTAAAGAAAGCAGCCGAAGCAGAACCAATTCCAGAAAGTTTGCAGCCCAAACAGATGGAAGTTTGGTTGAGAAAAATGATAATGGAACAAACTACTAACAAAAAAAAGGAAACAGAAAAAATTTCTGATAAAGATAAGAGCGAAATCCAAGAAATTTCTAAGAAAAACAAGAGTGAAATCCAAGAAATTTCCAAGAAAAACAAGAGTGAAATCCAAGAAATTTCCAATAAAAGTAAAAGCGAAACCCAAGAAATTTCTAAGGAGAATAAGAACGAAGCCCAAGAAACTTTTCATAAAAAGAAAGAAGGGAAAAGAATGAAAAAAGAAGAAAGATTGGAAGAAGTAAAAAGAGAGCAAAAGGATTTACCAGAACAAGGAAAACGAAAGGCGGGTAAGAAAACAGAAAAGAAGTATCATAAATGGTATTTTGGAACAACTGCTGCAGTAGCCTGTTTAGCAGTGATTTTATTTGCAACAGGCAAAAATATAGATTGGGAGAAAGGAATCTATCCGGAAAATACAAAAAATGAGAGCAATATGGCGGTAAATCCAAAAGAAGAAAAGGGGATTTGCAATAATACTGCTCCAAAAGAGAAAGAAGCAAAACAAGGAACCACTTATCAAGAGTTATATCAGAGTTTTTCAAAAGTTTGGAAAGAAGAGTCCATAAAATTTGAACAACAAAATAAAGCAGAGTTTGTGACAGATACTGCTACGAGTGGTGCTACAAGAGAAAATACTGATAGTTCAGGAGTAACAGAAGAAGCAGGGGCTGAAGACGATATGGCTGCATCAGGTGCTAGTAATAAGGAAATGTCTAGTGAGAATGAAAAATCTGCTGATTATGGAAAGACAAATCAACAAGAATCAGAGGTAGAAGAAGCAGATATTATTAAAAATGATGGTCGCTATTTGTATCAAGTGATGGAGCAAAGAGGAGATTATAGCATACAAATTGTAGATACAAAGGATGGATTAAAAGAAGTTTCCAATATAAAAGTAGTAGAAGGGGATAGTTCTGTCAATGATATCTATGTTTGGAAAGATACCTTACTGATTTTGGAATCTGGATGGGCGAGAGGTGGGATAGAAGGAGAGGAAGGAACAGAGAAAGAAACAGAGGGAGGAATCAATCCATTACAAGGAATAAAAGATTTTATAGAAGATGTATTTGTTTCTGATGATATGACATCTTATACAGAAATTCCAGTTTCTGATGATATGACATCTTATACAGAAATTCCATATAGTAAAATTCATGTATATAATATCAAAGACCGCTCAAATCCAGTGGAATATCATACTTTTACAATAAAAGGGAATTATAAAGATTCTAGAATTTCAGATGGTTATTTTTATTTCTTTGCACAATACAATGCAAATAAGCCAAACATAGAACGAGATTATAAGGCATATATTCCACAGTTAGAAGGAGAAATTTTGTCAGAAAACCAGATTTATTTGCCAGAAGATGCTGATGAGGCAGCATATCTAGTTATGACTTCTATCAATATGGAAAAACCAGATGAATTTACAGACACAAAAGCGATTGTAACATCAGCAGATAAGTTTTATGTAAGTAAAGAGAATATTTATGTGTCAGATAGTAAATATATGCAATATGGAACGAAGACAGAACAAAGTGATAGTACTAGGATTTTTCGTTTTTCCTATAAAGATGGAAAGATACAAAAAGAAGCAGAAGGAAGCGTACAGGGAACTTTAACAGATGATATGGCAATGAATGAATACAATGGATATCTTCGTATGGTAACTACAGTAGAATCCCAATCTATGCAGGAAGTAAAAGATGATATCACAGGAGAGGTGATTGGTGATAGTGTTGTGGAACATAAAACTACAAATAGTTTATATGTGTTAGATGAAAAGTTGGAAATAATAGGAAAAATTGAAAATCTTGCCAAAGAGGAACAGGTATATTCTGCGAGATTTATGGGAGACTCTGGATACTTTGTAACCTTCAGACAAGTAGATCCATTATTTTCTGTAGACTTATCTAATCCAAGAGAACCAAAAATATTAGGTGAATTAAAAATCAGTGGATTTTCTGAGTATTTACACTTTTATGCAGATAATCTTCTTCTTGGAATTGGTATGGAAGCAGATGAAAACACAGGAGTTACAGAAAATATAAAGTTATCTATGTTTGATATATCAAATCCTGCGGATGTAAAAGAACAATCTAAATTAGATTTAGAAGATTATGAGTATTCAGAGGCTTTATATGACTATAAATCTGTTTTGATTGATACAGATAAAAATCTCTTTGGATTTCATGCAGAAGGTTATGGAGAAGAATACAAAAGTAGTTATTTACTGTTTTCTTTTGAAGATGGAGCCTTTAAAGAAATTATGAGTATTGATTGTAGCAATCAAGATATTTATTCTTATCATATTCGGGGAACTTATATAGGAAATAATTTTTATCTGATGTGTGGGAAAGGAAGAATAGAGGAATATAGCTTGACAGATGGAAGTAAAATTGGAGAATTGGTTCATGAGATGCAAGAATAATAGGTATAAGAAGTAATATTGCCTTATAAGATATGATATAAGGATGATAAATATTAATAAAAACATATTTAAAAATAGAATGTTCCAAACGTCACTTTCAGATTTTTGGAACACTCTATTTTCATGTTATCTTGAAGGTATAAATAGACAATAAGTAGTTCACTTTAATCTATAAGATAAAAGATTGGTTTTCTTTTTTGATACACGGTATAGTATTTAAATCCAGCTTCTTTTAGTATGTTAGGCACTTTTTGAAAATCATATGCTACATGTTTAGGAGTGTGAGCATCTGCTCCAATTGTAATAATTTCTCCACCCAGTTCTCTGTAACGTTTTAAAATCTTTTCTGTTGGGTTGGGATGTCCAAGTCCATATTTAAAACCACCTGTATTAATTTCAATCCCTTTCCCTTTTTGAATAAGCATCTGTAAGATATGATCTATTACATCTGAAAATTTTTCATAGGTATAATAATGGTTGGTATTGGGACCATATCGCACCACATAATCAAGATGACCATATACATCAAAACAGTCAAAAACAGCAAGATTTTCTAAAATGGATTCAAAATATTCCAGATAGGCTTCATCTTCTGTCTTTCCTTGATAATAATCTGAATAATAGGGGTCCATATGATGAACCATATGAGAAGAACCAATTACAAAATCAAAAGGATATTCTTGAATGATAGCAGGAAGTTTATGTTCAAGATGAGGTTGTAGTCCAAGTTCTACACCGATATATACAGGAAATTGATTTAAAAATTGTAATTGAATTTCTTGTATTTCTCTAAAATATTCAGGAAAATCAATTAGAAATTTGTCAGGCGATTGTGCTAAATAATCCAGATCCAAATGATCTGTAAAACAAATTCCATCAAGACCTGCTTTTCTGGAGGCTTGTACCATTTCATAGGTGTTTGCCATGCTATCACCAGAAAAATGTGTGTGCATATGTGTATCCCAAAGCATAAAAATTTCTCCTTAAAGTTTTTCCAATCTGTTTCAATGAAAAATTATTCTGCTGTAGTCTCAGTATTCAGTCCATTTAAATAATTATTTAGTGCATCTAAATTAACTTCTGTCTGTGTAGGATTTTTTTCTTTTTGAGTATGAAAATATCCATAAGCAGAATAACCTACCCAACCAATTACTGCAATGCAGACTATTGTACTGCAAACAGTAGTTATGGTGCGTTTGATTTTTTCTTGCTTCATAATTTTTTTGCGATTCGCTTTTTCTTCTTTGTAGCGATCTACTTTTGCTTGACTCATAGAAACACTCCTTGTAATTTAATTTAATCTCAAATCGCCTATAGTATACACTATTTTTGTGAAAAAGTCTTGAAAAAACAAAAAAAAGTTCAAGAAAAGGAAAAAAAACATAGTTTTCTATGTTAGAAATCTGTGTTAGAATAGCAGATATATTTAAATGGGGGAGGAAGGAGAACATTATGAGTTTAGCAGATCATATTTTTATCAGTATGTGTCAAGATATTTTAGAACATGGTATTAGTACAGAAGGAGAAAAGGTGCGTCCTCATTGGGAGGATGGAACGAGTGCCTATACAATAAAAAAATTTGGTATTGTAAATCGTTATGATTTATCAAAAGAATTTCCAGCGATTACTTTAAGAAAGACAGCGATTAAAAGCTGTACAGATGAGATACTTTGGATTTGGCAAAAAAAATCCAACAATATTTCTGAACTAAATAGTAATATTTGGGATGAATGGGCAGATGAAACAGGTTCTATTGGAAAAGCCTATGGCTATCAGATGAGTGTTAAACATCAATATAAAGAAGGTGAAATGGACCAAGTGGATCGTGTAATTTATGATTTGAAAAATAATCCTTTTAGTCGAAGAATTTTAACAAATATGTATGTACATCAAGATTTAAGCGAAATGAATCTTTATCCTTGTGCCTATAGTATGACTTTCAATGTAACACAGCAGGTAGGTCATGAGAAATTAACATTGAATGCTATTTTAAATCAACGTTCCCAAGATATTCTTACAGCAAATAATTGGAATGTGTGCCAATATGCAGTATTGATGCATATGTTAGCACAAGTCTGTGAGATGGAAGTAGGAGAATTGGTACATGTAATTGCAGATGCCCATATTTATGACCGTCATGTTCCTCTGATAAAAGAATTGATTACAAGAGAAACGTATCCTGCACCTGAATTTTGGCTGAATCCAGAAATCAAAGATTTTTATAAATTTACAAAAGAAGATGTAAAATTAGAGCATTATAGAACTGGACCACAAATTACAAATATTCCCGTTGCAGTGTAAGGAGAGATAAAATAATTGTAGTAAATATTATAAAATTCAGCATTTTTAATCTTATCTGGGTATTTTGAATATCCACTTTGACTTTTATCCATAAACTATTTTATACTATCTAATTTATATAAGATGGAAAGGAGAAATAAGTATGAATTTAATTGCAGCCGTAGATAAAAATTGGGCGATTGGTTTAAATAATAAATTACTGGTAAGGATTCCAGAGGATCAGAAATTTTTCAGGAATACCACAACTGGAAAAGTAGTGGTAATGGGAAGAAAAACGTTGGAAAGTTTTCCCCAAGGACAACCTTTAAAAAATAGAACAAATATTGTATTAACAAGAGACAAAAACTATCAGAAAAAGGATGTAGTAATTGTACACAGTATGGAACAACTTTTGGAAGAACTAAAACAGTACAACAGTGAAGATATTTATATTATTGGTGGGGAAAGTATTTATCGTCAGATGGTAGATATGTGTGATATCGCTCATATTACAAAAATTGATTTTGAATATATGGCTGATTCATGGTTTCCTAATTTAGATGAAAAGGATGAATGGGAGATTACTGCTGATAGTGAGGAACAAACCTATTTTGATTTGGAATACTATTTCCTCAAATATGAGAGGAAAAAATAGAATGGAAAACTTTATTTTCAGTATCAATGTAACCATCCCTATTTTTTTAGTAATGTTACTTGGTTGGGGACTGAAGCAAATTGGCATGTTAAATGATAATTTTGTTACAATAGCAAATAAATTTAATTTTCAAGTAACATTGCCTTGTTTGTTATTGAAAGATATTTCTTCTGTGGATATTCGAGCAGTATTTGATTTAAATTATGTGTTATTTTGTGCGCTTGTTAGCTCAGTTTGTTTTTGGTTAATTTGGGGCAGCGCAAAATTATTGATAAAAGATAATTATATGATAGGAGCATTTGTACAGGCTTCTTTTCGTAGCAGTGCAGCAGTGATGGGACTTGCTTTTATCCAAAATATCTATGGACAGTCGGCGATGGGACCATTGATGATTATTGGAGCAGTGCCCTTATATAATATTTATTCAGTTATTGTATTGACTTTTGAAGGAGAACATGACAAAGACTTGAATAAGGTTGAAAAAATAAAAGATGCTTTTTTAAATATTTTAAAAAATCCCATTATTATTGGAATTTTCTTAGGACTGTTTGCTTCTCTGTTGAAAATTCATTTCCCGCTTATGGTAGAGAAAACAATTGGAAATATTGCGCAAATGGCTACACCATTGGCCTTGATCACCCTTGGGGCAGGTTTTGAGGGAAGAAAAGCAATAGCAAAGGTAAAACCAACGATAGAAGCAGCTTTCCTTAAGTTAGTGGCACAGCCTTTGCTATTTCTTCCTGTTGCTATTATAATGGGATTTCAAGGGGAGAAATTAATTGGCATTTTAATTATGCTTGCTTCTCCTACTACACCGAGTTGTTATATTATGGCAAAAAATATGGGGCATGATGGAATATTAACTGCTAGTATTGTAGTGGCGACTACATTATTGGCTTCCTTTACGTTGACAGGTTGGATTTTTTTGTTGAGAACCTTGGGCTATATTTAGTCTATATGAATTACCTTTTATTTATTATATCAATGATTTTTTGTAGAAAATAGTTAGATATATTTTATAAATGCCATAAATTTAAACAAGAATGCTACTTTGCGAAAAGAAATATATCTGTTAAAATGGAACATATTTGATTTAGTTAAAAAAGATAGAGGTGAAAAGATATGGCAATGGATATAACTGGAAGAAAATTATTTGTGAAAGCGTTACTAGAAGAAGGTGTGGATACTGTATTTGGTTATCCAGGTGGAATGGTAACAGATATTTTGGATGAATTATATAAACATGAAGAGATAGAATTGGTTTTACCAAGACATGAACAAGGATTGATTCATGAAGCAGAAGGATATGCAAAAGCAACTGGAAAAGTTGGAGTCTGTATTGTAACTAGTGGTCCGGGTGCTACCAATATTATAACAGGATTGGCAGATGCCCATTATGATAATATTCCATTGGTATGTATTACAGGACAAGTGCCCTTAAATTTAATAGGAAACGATGCTTTTCAAGAAGTAGATATTGTAGGAATGACTCGAAGTATTACAAAATATGGAGTGACAGTGCGTGATAGAAAAGAGCTTGGAAAGATTTTAAAAATGGCATTTCATATTGCAAAAACGGGAAAGCCAGGTCCTGTGTTAATTGATTTGCCTAAAGATATCCAAACAGCGCCAGGTCCAGGAGAATATCCAGAATCAGTATCGATTCGTGGATATAAGCCCAATGAAAGTGTTCATGTAGGACAATTGAAAAAAGGGTATAAATTATTAAAATCAGCAAAGAAACCATTATTTTTAATTGGTGGTGGAGTAAATAGTGCTAAAGCAAATGATAAAATGTTAAAGTTAGTAGAACAGACAAAGGTGCCTGTAGTTACAACGATTATGGGAAAAGGTGCAATTCCTACCAATCATCCCTATTATATTGGAAATAGTGGGATGCATGGAAAATATGCTGCTAATATTGCAGTAGGACAATGTGATGTACTGTTTTCCATTGGAACACGATTTAATGACAGAATTACGGGTGATCTAAATGAATTTGCCCCTAATGCTCAGATTGTGCATGTAGACATTGATACAGCAGCTATTTCTAGAAATGTAGTGGTAGATGTACCAATTGTAGCAGATGCCAATCTTGCATTAGAAAAATTATTAGAATGGGCAGAACCTCAGAATACAGAAGAGTGGCTGTTACAAATACAAGAGTGGGACAAAGAAAATCCTTTAGAAATGCGCAGAGATAAAGGAATGACACCTCAGATGATTATGGAAGGTATCAATCAACAATTCCCAGAAGGAATTATTGTAACAGATGTGGGACAGCATCAAATGTGGGCCTCTCAATATATAGAGTTAAATGAAAACAAGCAATATATCACTTCTGGAGGTCTTGGTACTATGGGCTTTGGATTTCCAGCAGCAATAGGAGCAAAGATTGGCTGTCCTGATAAACAAGTAATCTGTATTAGCGGAGATGGTGGTATGCAGATGAATATACAGGAACTTGCTACAGCGATGGCACAAGAAGCCAATATCATTGTGTGTATACTAAATAATTATTATCTGGGAATGGTGCGTCAGATGCAACAGCTTTTTTATGGGAAGCGCTATGAGGCAACTTGTCTGCGGAGAAGAAAAAACTGTCCTAAAGACTGTAAAGGACCAAATTCTGCTTGTCCTCCTTATGAACCAGATTTTGTAAAATTAGCTGAGAGTTATGGAGCTTTTGGAATTAGAGTAACAAAAGAAGAAGAAATAGTACCTGCATTTGAAAAAGCTAAGATGCAAAACACTCCTGTTCTTATTGAATTTTTGATTGCCACAGAAGAGATTGTATTACCTATGGTAAAAGGTGGAAATCCTATGACAGAAATGATTTTAAAATAAGGAAAGGAGAATATAATATGAAAAATAGATGGATTGCTTTATATGTAGAAAATCAAGTTGGAGTTCTTGCAAAAGTTTCTGGTCTCTTTTCTGGAAAGTCTTATAATTTGCAAAGCCTTACGGTGGGAACTACAGAGGATGAGACGGTGTCTCGTATGACAATTTGTGTGACTAGTGATGACATTACCTTTGAACAAATAAAAAAGCAATTAAACCGTATGGTGGAGGTTATCAAGGTAATAGATCTTACAGATATGCCAATTCATATGAAAGAAATTTTATTTGCAAAGGTAAAGAATTGTTCTGTGGCAGATAAGGCAGAATTATTTCAGATTGCCCAAGTATTTCATGTGGAAGTGGTAGATATTGGGACAGATAGTGTATTGTTGGAATCGAAAATGACAGAGCGCAGAAACAATGAACTGATTGATTTGTTGCGCAGTAAATATAAGCAGATTGAAATTGTTCGAGGTGGAGCAGTGGCAATAGAATCTATCAGTACTTCTTGTGCTGGAAGAGCAGAATATTTTAGAAAGTAAAAAGGAGTGATGGAGATGCGCAAAATTTTAATTGTAGTGGATATGCAAAAAGATTTTATTGATGGAACTTTGGGAACCAAGGAAGCACAAGAAATAGTAGCTCCTGTAATAGAAAAAATGAAATCTTATCAGAAAGCTGATATTTATGCAACTAGAGACACACATGGAGAAAACTACTTAGAGACAGCAGAAGGAAAAAATCTTCCAGTTGTGCATTGTGTAAAAGGATCAAAAGGATGGGAATTACATCCACAAGTGGAAGCACTTGTAAATGCTTCCAATATTATAGATAAACCAACCTTTGGTTCTATAAAACTTATGGAATTTTTACAACAGGAAAATCAAAAAGAAATGTTGGAAATTGAATTAGTAGGTTTATGTACAGATATTTGTGTAGTGAGTAATGCATTGTTACTAAAAGCTGCTATGCCAGAGATTTCTATTTGTGTGGATGCTTCTTGTTGTGCAGGAGTTACACCAGAATCTCATAAGGCAGCATTAGTTACTATGAAAATGTGCCAAATTGGATTAGAGAATGCCAAGCAATAAAATATTGACATACTAGAATAATACATATGCTTTTTGTAAAAACTATGAAATCATACCTAACAGATTTCGAGAAAGGTAATAGAAAAACTGGAGGAAGATTTATGAGTACAAAAAGCAGTGAAAGACCCTTTGGTATGAAAGATAAATTGGGTTATATGTTTGGAGATTTTGGAAATGATTTTACATTTATTTTTGCAAGTTCCTTTTTAATGGTGTTTTATACAAATGTGCTAGGAATTGATGCAAAATTGGTAGGAGTCTTATTTTTAGTTTCAAGAGTAGTGGATGCTTTTACAGATATCGGAATGGGACGAATTGTAGATAAAATGTCAACAGGAAAAGAAGGAAAGTTTCGTCCTTGGATTAAAAGAATCTGTGGCCCAGTAGCGATTGTCAGTTTTCTGATGTATCAATCTGGGCTTAGTGGGGCATCCATGACTGTCAAAATTATCTATATGTTTGTTACCTATATTTTATGGGGTTCTATTTTTTACACAGCTATTAATATTCCATATGGTTCTATGGCTTCTGTAATTACAGATGATTCTAGAGAGCGAGCAGAATTGTCTACGTTTCGTTCTATGGGAGCTAATTTTGCGAGTGTGGTAATTATGGTAGTCGCACCAATCATTATTTACTATAAAGATGAAAATGGAAATCAAATTGTAAATCCCACTAATTTTACAATTATTGCAGGAGTATTTTCTATTTTGGCAATTATATGCTATATCCTATGTTATACCATGACTACAGAACGTGTACAGATGGAGGCTCCTGCCAATAAAAAAACATTAAGTGCGGGAGAAACTGTCAAAGCATTAGTGACCAATCGAGCATTACTTGCTATTATTGCAGCAGCTATCTTCTTATTGTTAAGTTCTTTAATGGTGCAATCAATGAATAATTATCTATTTGCAGAATGGTTTAAAAATACAAAAGCTCTTTCTGTAGTAGGATTTATTGGATTACCCACCACTTTGATTCTTGCAACAGTTACAGGAAGAATTACAGAAAGATTTGGGAAAAAAGAAGCTGGTGTTGTTGGGATGCTATTTACCGGAATTATTTTTCTTCTATTGTTTGCATTTAAAGTTTACAATCCGTGGATTTTTGTAGGTGTTACTTTTATAGCCAATTTTGGAATGTATTATTTTAATATGGTTATTTGGGCCTATATTACAGATGTAATTGACTATCAAGAAGTCAAGACAGGAAGCAGGGAAGATGGAACTGTTTATGGAGTATATTCTTTTGCGCGTAAAATTGGTCAGGCATTAGCTGGTGGGCTAAGTGGATTTGCATTGTCGGCTATTGGATATGTGTCTGAACCTGGAGCAGTACAGACAGATGCTGTGAGAAGAGGAATTTATAATATAGCAACCGCGTTTCCTGGAATTTGTTATCTAATTGTAGCATTGATTCTTGCCTTTGCATATCCATTGACACGAAAAGTTGTACTAGAAAATGGGGCAATTTTGGCAGAACGTCGAGCAGGAAAATAGAGTAGTTATAACAAAAGATAAAGCGAGAAAATAGAAAAGTTATAGGAAAAGATAGTGTAGGAAAAGAGTTTAGCAGGAGGCATAACATAATGAATAGCACAAAAAGAATGAAATTATCTTTTCGATGGTATGGAGAGGATGATAAGGTAACATTAGAGAATATTAGACAAATTCCAGGGATGCATTCTATTGTTACAGCAGTATATGATGTTCCTGTAGGGGAAGTGTGGCCAATGGAATCCATTGAACATTTAAAAAAACTTACAGTAGATGCAGGATTACATTTTGAAGTAATTGAAAGTATCCCTGTTCATGAGGACATTAAATTAGGTAAGAAAAGTAGAGATCAATATATAGAAAATTATTGTGAAAATATTCGACGAGTAGCTGCTGCTGGAATTCAATGTATTTGTTACAACTTTATGCCAGTATTTGATTGGACAAGAACCCAGTTAGACCATAAATTGGAAGATGGCTCAACTTCTCTTGTATATTATCAGGAACAAGTGGATGCTGTAAATCCTTTGGAAAGTGAGAGTGATTTAACGCTTCCAGGATGGGATTCAAGTTATACACGAGAAGAATTAAAACAAGTGGTTGCAGAATATCAGTCAATGACAGAAGAAGATTTATGGAGTAATCTAAAATATTTTTTGGAGAAAATTATTCCAGTTGCAGCAGAATGTCAAGTTAATATGGCAATTCATGAAGACGATCCTTGTTGGAGTATTTTTGGGTTACCAAGAATTATTACTTGTGAAAAAAATTTGGATAAATTTTTAAAATTAGTAGATGACCCACATAATGGCATTACCCTATGTACAGGGTCACTAGGTTGTTCTGGGCATAATGATGTAGTAAAAATGGCTGCAAAATATGCAGCTTTGGGAAGAATACATTTTGTTCATATGCGAAATGTAAAAGTATTAGACAATGGATTTGAGGAGCGTGCACATCTTTCTTCTTGTGGAACTTTAGATATGTATGCCATTATGAAAGCATTGTTTGACAATGGATTTGAAGGATATATTCGACCAGATCATGGAAGAATGATTTGGGGCGAAACAGGTCGGCCTGGTTATGGATTATATGACAGAGCTTTAGGTGCAACCTATCTAAATGGTCTGTGGGAAGCAATTGAAAAAAATGCAGGAGGAAATTAATATGAAATTACCATTTTATATAGATTTAAAGGGAAAAGTAGCAGTTATCACGGGAGCAGGTGGTGTGTTGTGCTCCACTATGGCACATGCTTTAGCAGACTGTGGAGCTAGTGTGGCATTATTGGATTTAAATGAAGAGGCAGCGCTAAGTAGCGCAGAAACTATTGCAAAAGAAGGCTTAAAAGCAAAGGGATATCAGGCAAATGCTCTAGAAAAAGAAAGTTTGAAAGCTGCTCATGAAAAAATTTTAAAAGATTTTGGTCCTTGTGATATCTTAATAAATGGAGCAGGTGGAAATCATCCAAGAGCTACCACAGATAAAGAAACTTTTGAAAAAACTGATTTAGATGATGAGACAAAAACATTTTTTGATTTAGAGCAAAATGGTGTAGAATTTGTATTTAATTTAAATTTTATTGGAACGTTGTTGCCCACACAAGAATTTGCAAAAGACATGATAGGTAGAGAAGGATGTAATATTTTAAATATTTCTTCTATGAATGCATATAGACCTTTGACAAAAATACCAGCATATAGTGCTGCTAAGGCAGCAGTCAGTAACTTTACACAATGGCTTTCTGTTCATTTTGCAAAAGAGGGAATTCGGGTCAATGCGCTTGCACCTGGTTTTTTTGTGACTAATCAAAATGAAAGACTATTGTATCATCCAGATGGTTCTCCAACAGAAAGAACAGGAAAAATCCTTGCGGCAACACCTATGAAACGTTTTGGAAAAACAGAAGAATTATTAGGAAGTGTTTTATTTTTAATAGACAATGAAGCAGCAGGATTTATTACTGGAGTAGTGCTTCCTATTGATGGTGGATTTTCTGCTTATTCTGGGGTGTAAGTTTATGAAGAAATTTATGAATGAGGATTTTTTACTTTCTTCTCAGATAGCAAAAACATTATATCACAACTATGCAGCTCAAGTTCCTATTTTAGATTATCATTGTCATATCAATGCCAAAGAAATTGCAGAAGATAGACGTTTTGAAAATATGACACAGATTTGGTTGGGGGGCGACCATTATAAATGGCGTCAGATGAGGAGTAATGGTGTTGAGGAAGCTTATATTACAGGCGAGGCCTCAGATTGGGAAAAATTTCAGATGTGGGTTAAAACATTGGAAAAAGCAATTGGCAATCCACTCTATCATTGGAGTCATTTGGAATTACAACGATATTTTGGATATAATGGTGTTTTGAATGAAAAAACAGCGGAAGAAGTCTGGAATTTATGTAATGAGAAACTTTCACAAAAAAATATGAGTGCTAGAGGTATTATTGAAGCCTCCCATGTTACATTACTTTGTACTACAGATGACCCAATAGATGATTTGCGTTTTCATAAAGAAATTGCAAAGGATGCTACAATTACCTTTCAGGTACTTCCAGCTTGGCGGCCAGATCGCGCAGTTTCTATTGAGCAACAGGATTTTCCTAATTATATTTCCAAACTTGCACAGGTATCAGAAATAGAAATTAATAGTTTTACTGCTTGGAAAGAAGCAATGAGAAAGCGTATGACATTTTTTGATGAAATGGGATGTAAGGCCAGTGATCATGGATTGTTATATATTCCATATATCTCAGCTAAAGAAGCAGAAATTGAAAAAATATTTTCCTTACGCCTTAGTGGTAAACACTTATCAAAGGAAGAGGAAATGAAATTTAAGACGGCAGCTATGTTATTTCTTGGTGAGGAATATGCAAAAAGAAACTGGGTCATGCAGCTTCATTTTGGCGTTACTAGAAATAATAACTCTAAAATGTTCCAAGCTATTGGCGCTGATACTGGATTTGATGGAATATATAATCGAGTTCCTATTACAGAGCTGTCGGCTTATTTGGACAATTTATGTAGGAAAAATTTACTTCCTAAAACCATACTATATAGTTTAAATCCAAATGACAATGCTGCCATAGGCACGCTAATTGGATGTTTTCAAGAGGCAGGGGCATTTGGTAAAATGCAACAAGGAAGCGCTTGGTGGTTTAATGACAATAAAACGGGTATGATAGAACAGTTGACTTCCCTTGCTAATTTAGGGCTTCTAGGAAATTTTATAGGTATGCTGACAGATTCTAGAAGTTTTCTATCTTATACGCGCCATGAATATTTTAGAAGAATACTCTGTAATCTAATTGGTGGATGGGTAGAACAAGGAGAATATCCAGAAGATATGGAGTATCTTGGAAAAATGGTAATGGATATTTCTTATTATAATGCTATGAAATACTTTGGATTTTTATCATAGGAAAAACCTTATTCTTGACATTTTCCATAAGTTAGTATATACTAACTTATGGAAATAAGATAATAGTTTAGCCATTGTTTATTTCTATACATCTTATACTTAATGTGAGCTGAACGATTATAAAATATCATTCTTAAAAAAGACAGGAAGGTGATTGACAATGGGAACTCTTATTGTTGGTATCATTGTGGTAATAATTACTATATGCGCTGCACGAAGCCTATATAAAGATAAGAAGGCTGGAAAGTGTTGTGGAAGTTGCAGTGGCTGTAATGGAAGTTGTTCTTCTTATGATAATCAAGTAAAGTGAAAATATGGAAGATACATTTTATCAAGCAGTTTAGGAAACAGATAGAAGTAAGATACATTTTAGGAAGCAAATAGAAATAAGATACATTTTAAGAAATAAATAGAAGTAAGATACATTTTAGGGAATAATAATAGAAGGATTACAAAAAAGGGATAGTTGACAGCCAACGATTTACTTTAGAGTAAATAGCTGTTATATTAAGGAAGTATATAAGATATCATTTTGTTGGATTATTAATATCTTGTAGAATTTTCTTAGTATAACAGCTTTTTTAATTTATGACAACAGTTGGAATTAATAACACGGGAAGAAAAAATTAATGTTTAGATTTGTTATGCTTTTCTTTTTTTCATGCCCTCTGGGGCATCCTAATATGGTCATTTGGTCGTTTTATAAGGTATAGTTTGGAAATCATCTTGTAGTATTTTATTTCTTTGATATAATAAAAAGTAAATTATCACTGTAAGTATTATATGTGGTTTCCCTTTCGTTCTGGTAACTTTTAAACAAAAGAACAGGAACTAGAAATTGTTCAAGATTCTCTTGAACTACAATTTCTAATTAAGAGAAAAGGCTACGGCAGATTGCAGGGATGTGGATTTATTTTTGTCAAATTTGTATGAAATATCTAAGGGAGAAAATATGGGAAAATCAAAATCAGATAAATTAAGTATATTTTTAAGTCTAGTGTTAAGACATCATCCAGAAGCTGCCAATCTTAAGTTAGATGAACATGGATGGGCAAATGTAGATAAATTACTAGTTGGAATTAATAACACTGGAAGAAAAATTGACCGAACTATTTTAGAGGAAATTGTGGCAACTGATAAGAAACAAAGATATAGTTTTAATTCAGATAGAACACTAATACGCGCCAATCAAGGACATAGTATTTCTGTAGATGTGGAATTATTAGAACAAAAACCACCAGAGTTTTTGTATCATGGAACTGCTAGTAGATTTATGGAAAGCATAAGAAAAAAAGGCTTAAAATCAATGAGCCGATTATATGTGCATTTGTCAAAAGATATAGAGGTTGCTAGAGAAGTGGGAAAAAGACATGGAAATCCAGTAGTCTTAAAAATACATAGTGGAAAGATGGATAGAGATGGTTATAAATTTTATTTTTCAAAAAATGGAGTTTGGCTTACAAAAAAAGTAGATATGAAATATTTTGAAGAAATCAATGTTTAGACTTGTTATACTTTGGTTTTCATATTTTACAAATTCTCTTGTAGTATCTTATTTCTTTGATATAATAAAAGAGAACTATTACTGTAAGTATCAATATGTGGTTTGCTTTTTGTTTACATTTAAAGGGGGAAGATAGTGTGAGAAAACGTGTATTAGCAATGGTGTTAGCAGGCCTTATGATGTTTGAAACAGGAAATGTGGCGATAGCATCAGAAATAAAGGGGAATCCAAAAATTTAAAGGTAAGATATGTTTATCAGCCTATTACTTGGAAAAGTAGTGATAATAAAATTGTAAAGGTAGACCAAAAAGGAAAGATTACTGCTAAAAAGAAAGGAAAAGCTAAAATCTATACAAAGGTGGGAGACAAAACAATCAATTGTTCCATACAGGTAGATGAACCTAAATTAAATAGTAAGTCTGTTAAAGTAGTAAAAGGGGGCAATACTACTCTAAAAATTACAGGAACAAAACAAAAAATAAAGTGGTCTAGTAGTGATAAAAGGATTGCAGTAGTAAAGGATGGAAAAGTAACAGGTAAAAAAGTAGGGAAGACAACAATAACTGCAAAAATAGGAACTTCTAAATATACTTGTAGAGTTACGATTGTTGAAACAAAATTGAAAACTACTTCTATGAAAATAGCAGTAAATGGGAAAAGACCTATTTCAACGAAAAAGAAAGAAACCAAGATTAAGTGGTCTAGTGATAATAAAAAAATAGCAACTGTAAATAGTAATGGTATGGTTACTGGAAAGAAAAAAGGAACTGCTGTAATTACAGCTAAGATTAAGGATGTAAATTATACTTGTAAAGTAACCGTGGAAAATCCTAAGTTAAGTAAAAAATCCATATCATTGGAATATGGAAAAAATACTGTCTTAAAAGTGAAGGATACAACTATGAATGCAAAATGGAGTTCTTCTAATAGCGGAATTGCTTCTGTAAATGCAAAAGGAAAGGTAGTAGGCAAAAGTCGGGGAAGTGCTGTAATTACAGCTAAAATTGGAGGTAAAACTCTTACTTGCAAAGTTAGAGTTCGAGGGAAGTACCCTAATTATAGTATTACTATGGGCGATGACATAGACTATAATTGTGCATTTATAATATTGGCAATTCAAAATAAAGGAATCGGCCCCATGCGTGTTTATTCAAAAAATGCAAGTTTAGTAAATCCATATTATACATATTATAACCGTTCTCTTACACTGGTTAATTTGGATGACGCTTTAAATCATGACAAAATTACACCAATATCATATGTTGATATCCAGCCTGGGGAGATAACATATTTGGTTTATGTTGTAAATGGAACAAATACCATATATAATTATTCATCAAGTGTTTATTTTGACTTTAGTTATGAGGGAGAAAACTATCGGGCATATAATAACCGTAATAGTGGATATTCATATTCTAGAAAGTAAAAAAGTTTTATAAAAATTTAAGAAAGAAATAAGGGACACCTTCTGAAACTGTGATAGAATGTAAGAAGAAATTTTATCATATATTGATTGGAAATTAGTAATTCCATCAGTTGTAGTATTTTCAGGAGGTGTTTTATTATGGGTAAAAAGAAAAAACATGTAAAACTTGTAGTGATAACTACAGTTTTGGCAGTAAGTGCAGGGGCTTTGTTTTTCGGGCGTCATGCAATTGTGCATGGAATTAAAGCAAAAGCATCTGTGGAAATTGGAAAAAGGCTAATTGAGGGACAACTTGGAGAAAATATTAATATTGGAGGAATAGATGTCAATGTTTCTGATATTGTAGAGAATATAGAGGAAGAGGATGTAGAACAAGTTGGAGAAATTGTGGAAAAATATATTTCCCCTTCCACCATTAAAAGTGTGACAGATATGGTATCTAATGGAGATACGGCTGGATTGCAGGAATTGGCAGAAGAGCAGCTTACAGAAGAGGATAAAGCTAAGTTGCAAGAAATTTATGATAAATACAAAGACCAAATTCCAGAAGATTTGTTAAATTCTATACCAGTTTCTTAAAATGGCAGTATAACTAATTTTATTCATAAAATATATCTATTTTGACACCATAAATACCATAATTTACAGTTCTATTGACAGAGAATTGGTAATAATCTATACTTTTATTGATGATTTATATAGAAAATAGAAAAGAATGCACAAAAATATGGAAAAAGAGATATGGGAAGGTGGACAAATGAGTATTATTAATGTGGACGAGGAAAAGTGCGTGGGGTGTAATGCATGTGTGAGAGAATGTCCAGCATCAGAAGCTAATATAGCAAAATTAGATGATACAGGTCATTTGCGTATTATTATTAATGATGAAAAATGTATTAAATGTGGAGCTTGCATTAAGGCATGTTCTCATGGAGCAAGAAGTTTTCAAGATGATTTAGAACCATTTTTAAAGGATTTAAAAAATGGAAAAGAAATAGCAATAATAGCTGCACCATCTATTAAAATAGCATTTGATGGAAATTGGCGCCATGCATTACAATGGATGAGAAATCAAGGGGTAAAAGATATCTATGATGTGGGATATGGTGCAGATATTTGTACTTGGGCACATTTGAGATATTTAGAAAAATATCCAGATAAGAAATTGATTTCACAGCCATGTGCTGCTGTAGTAAATTATGTAGTGATGCATAGGCCAGAATTGATACCACATCTTTCTCCAATACAAAGTCCTATGATGTGTATTGCTATATACATAAGAAAAGTTTTAGGTTTTCGTGGAAAAATAGCAGCAATTTCTCCTTGTATTGCTAAAATTGATGAATTTCGCGAGACAAAAGTGATTGATTATAATGTGACAATGGAACACTTAAAAAAATATTTTCATGAAACAGGTGTAGAATTGCCTAAGATAAAGGTCTATAGCGAATTTGAATTTGATGAATATCAGGGAATGGAAGGTTCTATTTATCCAAGACCTGGTGGGTTAATGAAAAATTTACTGATACATGCGCCTGAAATGGAAGTAGCTACATCAGAAGGAACTAATAAGCTTTATGATGAATTGGATATTTATTTAAAGCAGAAAAAAGAATATTTGCCAACGGTGTTTGATGTGTTGAATTGTGAATATGGTTGTAATGGAGGTCCAGCAACAGGAATGGACTATCAAAGATTTGTAATGAATGATATTATGCATTCTGTAGAACGTTACGCTCGTAGGCTTAGAAAGAAAAATACAACAAAAAAGGGAATAGATAAACAATTTGCAGAGTTTGACCAAACTTTAAATTTACAGGATTTTATACGTACTTATCAATCTAAGAAAGTAGAAACTAAGAATGTAACAGAAAAAGAGATTGAGGAAGCATATAAGATGCTTAGCAAAGAAACAGAAATAGAGAAACATTTTGATTGTCATGCTTGTGGTTATAAATCTTGTAGAGATATGGCAATTGCGCTTGCCAAAGGGATTAATGAGAAAGAAAACTGTCATGAATATATGATGAAAATGATTGGTAAGGAGCGTCAGAAAGTTTCAGAAGTGAATCAGGAAGTTCTTACGATGAACCAAGAACTGATAGAAATTTTTGGTGAACTTTCTAATAATATAGAAAGTGTAAAGGATGAGGCTGATTCTATCAGTATTGTTGGCGCTAAAAGTTCAGATGAAATGCAAAATGTGGCAAATCATATGAATGATTTAAAGCAATTGAATCAGAAAATTATTGATTCTGTAGGAAACATCAATGAAAGTGTGGAAAAGTATAATGCTATGACACAAGATGTGGAAAAAATAGCAGGAAAAATTAATTTATTGTCTTTAAATGCAGCAATTGAAGCAGCAAGAGCAGGAGAAGCAGGAAAAGGGTTTGCAGTGGTAGCAACAAATATCCGAGCATTATCAGATAGTTCCAAAACCTCTGTTGGAAGTGCCAGAGAAAATGATGAGGAAATTCATGAGGCAATTAGTAATATAAATGTAGTAGTAGATAAATTTGATAATACTATTGGAGAATTATTAACTGCTGTGGATGAGGCAATTACTGAAGCAAGACATACTTCTGAAAATAGTGAGCATATTAAAAATTCTATGGAAAAAGTATCAGAAATTGCAGATAAGGTTCAGGAAGTGATTCATGAGACA
Organism: uncultured Lachnospiraceae bacterium; assembly: GCA_910586005.1. Taxonomy (GTDB): domain Bacteria; phylum Bacillota; class Clostridia; order Lachnospirales; family Lachnospiraceae; genus Petralouisia. The sequence continues at coordinate 104,471 of CAJUHG010000001.1, forward strand.
AATAAGATTTTAAATTAGAATATATTATAAATACTCTAGAATGATAAATAATTATTTTAAAGATTAGACTGTCAAAGAGTTTAATAAATAAGTCCTTTGGCAGCCTAATTATTTTATTCTATAGGAAAGACTTTTCTACGCTAAAGCGTAAAAGTGTATTTCCTATAGAATACTATGTGTAGGTCTACCCCAGCGAAGTGAGGGTACTCGCATAAGGGAAATTCTAAAAAAATTTTCCTAAATATAAGTCACGGTAGTAGTCTAATTCATCTGCAATAATTTCATCTAACACTTGCATTCCTAGAAGTTCCACAGGAGCCTTGTCGTCCGTTAAAAGTAAATTTCCAGATGTTCTATATTTCATGCTTTGGGATACAGTCTCCATCATTTCAGAAAGGGTATGTTCTGTTAAAGCATTTCGGTTTTTTTCAAACGTATTTAATGTGTTAGAATTTTGAAATGCAAATACTTCACAATTAGTGCCTCCTTCTACGGGAGCAGTGTAGACATAGTCAAAAACACTTCCAATCGTATCACAGAGATAATCGTTGATAGAAGGTTTTGATTTAGATTTCATATTCATATTTACAACCATAACACCATTTGAAGTTAAATGGTTACTAACCTCTGTAAAAAATTCTACAGAGGACATTTGAAAAGGAATTGTGATATCCTGATAAGCATCCACCATAATAACATCATATTTTTTCTCAGAGGCCGTTAGATAGGAACGCCCATCATAGATGGATACCTGAACAGAATCTGGAAGATTAAAATATTCTGTTGCCAAATCGGCTATTTTTTTATCAATTTCTACACCTTCTATCATGCATTTAGGAAAATAGTCTTTGCAATATTTTGCAAAAGTTCCAGTTCCTAATCCAAGAATCAGAATATTGCCAGTGGTGTCTTTGTTAATGTCTGCCATAAGTGGAGCAGCAAGCGCATAGTCATAATACATACCCGTGAGACGTGCATCCTTCCTTAAAATAGACTGTACACCAAAAAGCACATTGGTAGATAAAATAATAGAAGAATCTGATTCTTTCACTTGTAGATAATTATAGATAGATTCATCTTCTAATGTAATATCATTTTCCCAAAAAGCAAAACTGTAATTAGAAGAAGTAAGACCAAGAATAAGAATTAATACAACGGATAAGGTACATTTTATTAAATTTTTTCTTATAGAAAGAAAATAAATAATGCTGATAAATGCCAGTACCCCAGAAAAAATTAGAAAGGTAATGGCTGTTCCTACAGATGGAATTGTAACAAAGGTTGGAAGAAAAGTTCCAATAATACTTCCAATTGTATTCAAAGCCCCTAATTCCCCAACAATTTTCCCATTATTATCAAGGCTATTTACAGAGTATTTTACCAAAGAAGGTGTAACAGTACCAAGAAGTACACAAGGAAATGCAAATACTGCGAGGCAAGTAAAAAGAGCCGCCCACACGAGAAAATTTTTAGTAACAAATACAGCAAGAAGTAGAGATATTCCAGTAATGAGATATCTACCAGCAAAAGGAATAAGTGCAATCCAAACTGCGGCAAGAAGCAGGCGACCATATAGTTTATTTGGAGAAGGTGATTTATCAGCAATTCTTCCACCCCATACATTTCCAAAAGCCATTGCAATCATAATAACTCCAATAATAACAGTCCATACAATTTGAGAAGAACTGAAATAAGGAGCCATCAAACGGCTTGCACCAAGTTCTACTGCCATCACAGACATGCCTGAAAAAAATTCTGTAATGTATAAAAAATATTTGTTACTTAGAATATTTTTTTCTTTCATAGATTAGTTCCTCCAAGATGATGTGATATCCTAGTTATTTTACAAAGTATATCCTAAGTATATCCCATAATGACCCTTAGCGTTACAAGGGATAAAGATATTCTAACACAGACAGAAGAAAAATAGTTAATTTTTTTCAATAACTTGTATAAAAATGAAAAAATGGTTCATACTACTAACATCCGAACGGAACAAAGCCCCCACTTGTTCCACTCGGTAAAAGCAGAATGCTTTGAACGAAAGATAAGGTTAAATACTTATCCTCCCCTTTTTAAAATCCCCTGTCTAACAAAAATGTTAGACAGGGGATTTTTGTAATAAAGTCTCTAAAATGTAATTAATGAAAAAATGCTTTGAAAAACAGTAGAAAATGAGTTATACTATGTAAAGTAAAGCATGTACACAAACATGTGATAAGATTGATTATAGTAACGAAGGATGGTATTTGATATGGCATTATTAGAGCAGTGGAGAAGTATTGCATACAATCAGGAAACAGATAAAGGAGAACTTCAAAGATTTTGGCAAAGATATTTTCTTTTAGAAAAAGGTGTCTATGAAAAACTATTAGAAAATCCTGATGAGATAGTGGAGGGAACTGTTAAGGAATTAGCAGAACGATTTGGATTGTCTATTATGGATATGACAGGATTTTTAGATGGAATTAATGAGAGCTTAATTACAGAAAATCCAATTGAAGAAATGGAAGAAGATACAAGAGTCAATCTTGTGTTTGATAAGAAACGTCTCTATATGAATATGGTGGATGCTAAGGCAGATTGGCTTTATGAACTCCCACAATGGGAAAAGATTTTTGATGAAGATACAAGAAATAAATTATATATAGAACAGAAAAAATCTGGTACAATTGTAAAGAAAGATAAAATATATCCCAATGATCCATGTCCATGTGGTAGTGGTAAAAAGTATAAAAAGTGTTGTGGAAGAGCAAAATAATTTTATATAAATGAAAAATTAACTCTTTACAGAAGTAAGAAAATCAATTATAGTATTTAACATAATAGGAAAAAGCGTTGACAAGAAGAGTAGGCTGTGGAAGGTTAAAAATAGAAAGAGTCATCAAAGAATAGAAGATAATATGGAAAAGATGAAGAAGTGTAAATTTCTATATGGCAGAGAAAACCGACAAAAGGCAGAAAAAGATGTCTGGGAGCTGGAAGCGGTTTAACAAGAAACAGTTGAAAACCACCTTGGAGCAGCTTAATAGCTCGGTGATTCCCGTTACCATCAGAATAAGAGGTTCTGTTAGAAAGATAAGTTTGGAATTTAATAACAGAACAAGCAGGGTGGAACCGCGTATTTTTACGTCCCATGCATTACCAGAAGGTGGTGCATGGGATTTTTTCTTCTATAGAAAACCGAGAAAACGGCTTTGTATTTTTCTATAGAAAAAAGAATAATATGTGCACTTGCAAAATAAGAAGATATTTTTTAGAATAATACTTTATGTGTAAATTCATGAAATAAGAAAATATTGTTTTGTAATCAGAAAGGAAAATTTTTATGTGTAAAATAAAAAAATGGATGGCTACATTAGCAGATATTATAGAAATAACAAAAAAGGAATATCTGTTAACAATTGCTACTAGTTTATTTTGTGGTATTATTTTAGGATTTGTATTTGCACCTAAACGTACCAAATATACTATGATGGGTTCTCATAATGGCAATGGGAATAGTAGTTACAGATTTAGAAGAGTAAAATAAAAAATATTCTTATAAAAATGATATTTATTGTATATTAAGATATTAGTAACTATACGAACATTTATTTATTCAATAAAGAAAAGAGGAGAAGAAATGATAAAGATTACATTAAAAGATGGTTCTATAAAGGAATATCAAGAAGTCAAAAGTATTTATGAAATTGCACTAGATATCAGTGAAGGTCTTGCAAGAACAGCATGTGCTGGTGAAATCAATGGTAATATTATGGATTTAAGAACAATGATTGATAAAGATTGTGAATTAAATATATTGACACAGAAGGATGTAGAGGGAATACGTACTGTTCGTCACACCTGTTCTCATGTGTTGGCAGAAGCAGTGAAGCGATTGTTTCCCAATGCAAAATTGGCTATTGGACCTTCTATTGAAGAAGGATTTTACTATGATTTTGATGCAGAGCCATTTTCTAGAGAAGATTTAGATCATTTGGAAAAAGAAATGAAAAAGATAATAAAAGAGGGAAATAAATTAGAAAAATTTACACTTCCTAGAACAGAAGCGATTCAGTTTATGAAGGAAAAAGAAGAACCCTATAAAGTAGAATTAATTGAAGATTTACCAGAGGATGCTGAAATTTCTTTTTATAAACAGGGAGAAGGTTTTACAGATTTATGTGCTGGTCCTCATTTAATGAGTACAAAAAGTATTAAGGCTTTTAAATTGATTTCTTCTTCTATGGCATATTGGAGAGGAGATTCTAATAAGCCACAACTTCAAAGAATTTATGGAACAGCATTTGCCACAAAAGAAGAATTAAATACCTATTTAGAGCACTTAGAAGATATTAAGAAACGTGATCACAATAAATTAGGTCGTGAAATGAAATTGTTTACTACAGTTGATGTGATTGGACAAGGGCTTCCTCTTTTAATGCCAAAAGGAGCAAAAATAGTTCAAACCATGCAACGTTGGATTGAAGATTTGGAAGATAATGAATGGGGATATATTCGGACTAAAACGCCTTTGATGGCAAAATCAGATTTATATAAAATTTCTGGACATTGGGACCATTATACAGATGGAATGTTTGTATTAGGGGATAAGGAAAAGGACAAAGAAGTATTAGCTTTACGTCCTATGACTTGCCCATTCCAATATTATGTATATAAGTCAGAACAACATTCTTACCGAGACCTTCCCTTGCGTTATGGAGAAACCTCTACACTGTTTCGCAATGAAGATTCTGGTGAAATGCATGGTCTTACCCGTGTGCGACAGTTTACAATTTCTGAGGGACATCTAATTGTAAGACCAGATCAAATGGTAGAGGAATTTAAGAAATGCATTGCTTTGGCAAAATATTGTTTGTCAACCTTAGGAGTAGAAGAGGACGTAACCTATCATCTTTCAAAATGGGACCCAGAAAATAGAGAAAAATATATTGGAGAACCAGAAGTTTGGGAAGAAACGCAACAACATATGCGCGATATTATGAATGAATTGGAAATAGATTATACAGAAGATGTGGGGGAAGCAGCATTTTATGGACCCAAAATAGATATCAATGCTAAAAATGTTTATGGTAAGGAAGATACAATGATTACCATTCAATGGGATGCACTTTTGGCAGAACAATTTGATATGTATTATATTGATCAAAATGGAGATAAGGTGCGCCCATATATTATTCATAGAACTTCAATGGGATGTTATGAAAGAACCTTAGCTTGGTTAATTGAAAAATATGCAGGTAAGTTTCCAACTTGGTTATGTCCAGAACAAGTTAGAGTGTTGCCAATTTCTGATAAATATGAAAAATATGCAGCAGAAGTAGAAAAAGAATTAAAAGTAAATGGTATTTTATGTACCGTTGACAATCGTTCTGAGAAGATTGGTTATAAGATACGAGAGAGTAGATTAGAAAAAGTTCCCTATATGTTAGTCGTAGGACAACAAGAAGAAGCAGATCACACAGTATCTGTAAGAAGCCGTTTTGCTGGAGATGAGGGAGTAAAACCATTAGAAGATTTTATCAACCAAATTTGTAAGGAAATTCGTAGTAAAGAAATCAGAAAAGAAGAAGTGCAAGAAGAACAAAATAAATAAGGAAAATCCTTTCTAGAAAAGATTTTTATTTTTTGTATAAATTATTTTAAATCTTCGAATACTAGAGATGTTCTAAATAATTGTATGGGTTATTGCAAAATGTAATTATTTTTAAGTTAGTAGTTTTGTAATCACCTAGACTTTTGGAAAAAGAAAGGAGATTTAAAATGACTCAGTTAAAATGTTCTGTAAGAAATTGTATGTACAATGATGAACATCTCTGTTCTAAAGGAGATATTACAATTGGTGGACAAGATGCATCTAAATCCAATGAGACATGTTGTGAAAGTTTTAGAGAAAGAACTGGAACTATGACCAATTCTGTAGGACATGCAAGTAAAGAAATTAATGTAAGATGTCAGGCAACCAATTGCCACTTTAATGAAGATTGTAAATGTAATGCCAATCAAATTGGAATTGCAGGAAACAATGCATGTAGCTGTGGAGAAACAGAATGTGCAAGTTTTGATTGCCATTGTAAGTAATCCCTTGCTTTGGGTATTTGACTTTACAATAATTAGAAATAATTTTTAAAATTTTTAAAAAAATTACTTGTAATATAGGAAGGTAGGAAGTAGAATAAATTTGGAACATAAATTTTAGTATGCTACTTCCTGCCTCTATGTTACTAAGAGGGTAGATATCCTTCCATGATTTTGACCATAAATATATTTGCTGGAATAGCATATGAAAAAAGAATCTATGGAGGACAACATGAGAAAGAAATCTCATATATCATTAGCAAAATATATTGTTGACAGTTTGAATGAGCAAGATTTAGTAAAACATAAAAAAGCCTTTTATTTAGGTAGTATTTTACCTGATTGTAAACCATCTTTTATAACAGTAAAACATGAAATGGAAGGAACATTTCCAAAATTACAACAAGATTTGAAAAAGCTCGTAGAAAAACAACAAACTTCTCAAATTAATATGAGAGTTTTTTATAGAAATTTAGGGGAAGTAATTCATTATATTGCAGATTATTTTACTTTTCCTCACAATGCACATTACCAAGGAAATTTAAAGGACCATTGTGTATATGAGGAGCATTTAAAAAAAGGCTTGAAAGAATATATTCAGAGTGGAGAGGCAGAAAGAAACTGTGAGTGGATACATAACTCAATTCTAGGTCTTAATAGTATAGAAGCAATTTGTAATTTTATACAGAAGGCACATGAAACATATGTAAAATTAAAGAATTCTGTCGAATGGGATTGTTGTCACATCGTAACATTGTGTTATCAAGTTGTAGAGGCAGTACTTCTGTTAATAAAGGAAAAAAGGGAACCTCAATTGGTACCTATTGCATAGTAGACAAAAATGAATGTGTCGAATTTGAGCATTTTATGTCGAAATGTCGTGTAAAAAAATGACAATTTTAGTTTGATTTTTTCCCATTAAAAGAATAAAATAGATAGACAAAGTGGGAAAAAGGAGAGCTATAAAAAGATGAATAATTTATTAGATTTACAAAAAGAGATTGAGAATGTACGTAAAGAATTGGATGTGGCTGTAGAGAAAAATGTTCAGACACCAGAATGTTACCAAGTAAGCCTTCAATTAGATAAACTAATTGAAGACTATATACAATACAAAGAGAAAACACAACTATTAAATTGTAGTTGATGGTAGAGAACATAGGGGATTTGAAAAGGGGTTATTAAAATATGTTAGACTGAACGTAGTATCTATTAGGGGATGTTCAGAAATTATTATACAAAACCAAGCTTTTCTTCCACACTTAAAAAATATAGAATATCTTATATTCTTTCAAAGCATCTGGAAAAATTTATTTCCAGATGCAATCTCTAATTTATAACAATGGAAAGTTTGAAAAGTATGCCTTCTATTATTTATGACAATAGAAAGTTCATAAAGAGTCTTTTCTATTATTTATGATAATAGAAAAATCATGTAGTGTATTTTTTATTATTGACAAATGATAAATTTTCTGTTAATATTAAAAAAGTTCGTAGATAGGAAGTATTTTTGTGTCTGTGAATTGATAGGCGGATGTGGCGGAACTGGCAGACGCGCCAGACTTAGGATCTGGTGGGAGACCGTGCAGGTTCGATTCCTGTCATCCGCAGGATAAGAGGATAGCCAAAAATCTAAGATTT
>CAJUHG010000002.1:0-30836 GCA_910586005.1 uncultured Lachnospiraceae bacterium
ATGGATAATTCCTTACTGGCTGTAAGGGATATTAACCATAAATATATTGTAGTAGGAAGGAGAAGGAAAATGGCAAACAGATTTGTATTAAATGAGACTTCATATCATGGAGCTGGAGCAATTCAAGAGATTGCAACAGAGGCGAAGGGAAGAGGGTTTCAGAAGGCTTTTGTGTGTTCTGATCCTGATTTAGTAAAGTTTGGGGTAACAAAAAAAGTATTGGATGTGTTAGAGGAAGCAGGTCTCATATATGAATTATATTCTAACATTAAGCCTAATCCCACAATTGAAAATGTTCAAACTGGTGTAGAAGCATATAAGAAATCAGGGGCAGATTATTTAGTTGCAATTGGTGGCGGTTCTTCTATGGATACAGCAAAGGCAATTGGCATTATTATCAATAATCCAGAGTTTGAAGATGTAGTAAGTTTAGAAGGAGTTGCACCTACTAAGAATAAATCTGTGCCAATTTTTGCAGTACCAACTACAGCAGGAACAGCAGCAGAAGTAACGATTAATTATGTAATTACAGATGCAGCAAAAAATCGAAAGATGGTATGTGTGGATCCAAAAGATATTCCAGTTGTAGCATTTGTTGATTCAGATATGATGTCCTCTATGCCAAAAGGATTGACAGCAGCTACTGGTATGGATGCATTGACACATGCAATTGAAGGATATATTACAGCGGGAGCTTGGGAATTGTCAGATATGTTCCATATCAAAGCCATTGAGATTATAGCAAGGAGCCTTCGAGGTGCTGTAGATAATACACAAGAAGGAAGAGAAGGAATGGCACTTGGACAATATGTAGCAGGAATGGGATTTTCAAATGTAGGTCTTGGAATAGTTCATTCTATGGCTCATCCACTTGGAGCTTTATATGATACGCCTCATGGTGTTGCAAATGCTATTATTTTACCAACAGTTATGGAGTACAATGCAGAAGCTACTGGAGAGAAATATCGTGAGATTGCAAGAGCAATGGGTGTAGAAGGTGTAGATTCCATGACACAAGAAGAATATAGAAAAGCAGCAGTAGATGCAGTGAAGAAATTGTCTCAGGATGTTGGCATTCCAGCAGATTTAAAGGAAATTGTGAAAAAAGAAGATATTCCATTTTTAGCACAATCTGCATATGATGATGCTTGTAGACCTGGAAATCCTAAAGAAACCAGTGTGGAAGATATTACTAAATTGTATGAAGCATTAATCTAAAAAGATTAAAATATCAAAAGAAGTTTTGCGATTGTGTTCTGTACAGAAAGTGTATAAGCCCCTCATTTTGAGGGACTTATACACTTTCTATTATTTCAGATATTTGATTTAAATCCAGAAAATGATAGGAGATTTTGTAAATGAGAACTCAAATAGAAGTCAAACAATTTTTTATAATAACAATAGCAATTATGTTTTCAGTAATGATACCCTCTGGGCATTCCATCATGCCAACAGAACTTTTAAATAACAACAAAAATATAAAAAATTCAACATCATATAAAAATATAAAAGTAATTAGTAAAACTAAGAAACGAACGAGGATTAAAAAGAGAAGAAGTTCCTCAAGAGCAAAGATTAGAAACAAAAACGATAGGTACAATGTAATTCTAAAATCAAAAAATCAGAAAAAAATAGCATCAGGAGTTTCATGTGAATTTAGAAGGGGCATAGTTGCTATATTGGATATAATTAGAAATATGCTAACTGCAAGAAAAGCAGAAGTACCATAAATAATTGTTACATGGCAATCCTTCTATTTTTATTGCATAATAAGAAATTTTATTATATAATTTTTTACAGTAAGAGAAGTTAAAAATTCTTTTTGCTAGTTTAGGCACGAGATTTGGGCCAGTTTTCATTGATATAAATTTTAAGTTGGTAACATATTGTGTTACAGGAAGCAGAGTAAATAGGAGGAAGATATGCAGAACGATGATATAAGAGCACAGTTAATAAAACAGTTTCCAGCAGAAGTAGTAGAGATGAAAGGTTCCATGAATGAAATGTATTATTCTTGTCCCACTTGTGGCAGAATGGTATCTTTGGGTATGGATAAATGTAATGGCTGTAATCAAATTCTTAGTTGGAAAAATATTAATCAAAGAGAATCCCCTCATGGAAGAAAAAAGGCAATATTAGAATTTGAAGTTTCTGAGGAATTTTCAAAAGGAGATTGTAGAAAATGCCCTATTTCTTACATAGATACACATGGTTCTAAGAGTGTTTATGAGTGTCCTTTAAAAATGAGAGGTTCTTGTACAATTAAAATATGTTAAAATTTAATTTCTGTATAATGTTACCAGATTTGCACATACTGTTTTTGAAACATTAGAAAGTCTGATGTGTATAAACGAGTAGTCTAATAATCAGGAATGTAAATGCATCTGTGATTGTATCAGTGTAAGTAAACATGAAGCAATCAACTTTTAGAGATGTAGTGCATAAAACCTATGTTAGTTAAATCTGTATGTTTTAGTAGGGAAGGTAACATAAAAGAAAGGCAGGAATTATTTATGGCAACAGAATTTAAACAAAGTGAAACAATGAAAAATTTAATGCGTGCATTTGCAGGGGAGAGTCAAGCGAGAAATCGTTACACTTTTGCAGCTTCTCAAGCACATCAGCAAGGACTTTATGTAATTGAAAAAGTATTTCAGTTTACTTCAGAGCAGGAAAAAGAACATGCAGAAGTATTCTATAATCAATTAAAAGAACTTGCTGGAGAGACAATTGAAATTGATGGAACTTATCCAGTAGATTTAAGTCCAAATATGACTGAATTGCTTAAAATGGCACAGCATAATGAATATGAAGAACATGATGATGTATATAAACATTTTGGAGATAAAGCACAGGAGGAAGGTTTTGGCAAGGCTGCCATGAAGTTTCATAAAATTGCAGAAATTGAAAAGGTTCATGGAGATCGATTTGGAGAGTTTGCAAGACTATTAGAAAATAATCAATTATTTGTTTCTAAAGTTGAAACAAAATGGATGTGCCTGAATTGTGGCTACATTTATGAGGGAACAGAAGCACCAATGAGTTGTCCTGTATGTGAACATGAGCAAGGATGGTTTGTGCGCATAGAAATGGCACCTTATTGTGGAACTTGTATCAAAAAAGATATTTAGGACATGATGAATATCAGTTTATAAGGAACTGTAAACAGACTGTGAAATAAGTCACTGGAAAAAACAGGCAATATGTTTCCAAAGTGGATAACATATTGTCTGTTTTTTATTTATGATAATAGAAAGTTCACAGAGTGGATATTGGTTTTCTATTGTGCCCAGTCCAGCAAAGTGTTCCATAATTACTATGCAGTATGTGTGCCGCAAGTCAATCCTGTTCCAGAAAATATGATATGGTAGTGTTCATTTACCCATTTCTAGTATTCTAAACTTCTATATTTCTTTTATGCAATATTGCTTCTATAATTTTCCTGATCGTCATCTGTATAAGCTTCCAAACAAAGAATAGTTGCTCCTGAAGGAGAAAAGTATCCTATTGGAAGAAAAAGCAAAGAAAGTTGAAAGAAACTGTGAATATTATATGAATTTTTTAGAAAAATAAAATTTTTCATGATTTGTTCAAATTGTTATGTTAAAATACATTCATTGCAGAAAGACAATAAAGAAAAGATGTAAACAAATAAATGAAAAGATGGAGGAAATTATGAAGAAAAGAAAATATTTAATAGCAACTTTAATATCACTAAGTATTGTGGCAGTGGTAGGATGCGCAGATAAGAAACAAGAGACATCAAAAGAAGAGAAAATGTCAACCGCAGATCAGGTATCAGGGTCAGAGGGTGGAGAAGACACAGAAGAAAATAGTTCAGAAGAAGAGAACAATAATGAAGAGACTGAGCAAAAGGTTGACAATGGAGAAGCATTGGAATTTAAAGCAGAAGACTATGTAACGCTTGGAGATTACAAAAAATTACCAATTCAGTATCCTGTTCCAGTGGTTTCAGAAGAAGATATAAAATCATATATTGATGAAAAATTAGATGAAAACACAGAATACCCTGAAGTGAAAGATCGTGCAGCACAAGAAGGTGACAGTGTAAATATAGATTATACAGGAACTGTAGATGGAAAAGAATTTGAAGGTGGAAGCGATACAGAATATGACCTTATTTTGGGGTCAGAAGATTTTTTAAAGGAATTTGAAGATGGGTTGGTTGGTAAGAAAACGGGAGAAACAGTTACTTTGCCAATTACATTTCCAGAAGATTATTTTGATGAAGAGATGGCTGGAAAAAAAGCAGAATTTACGGTGAAAATTAATTCTATTAGTGAAGTGGTTGTACCAGAATATAACAATGATTTTGTAACAAAGGTATCAGATTTTAAGACGATGGAAGAGTATGAAGAAAGTATAAGAGAGGAGTTATTTGTTTCTGCTCAACAAGAGTCAATGGTGGAAGCAGGAGAAAATGCTTTAACAGCAGCTATTGGAAATGCCAAAGTAGAAAAGTATCCTCAAGCACTTTATGATTTATGTTATAATGATACAGTAGAAGGTTATCAATTTTATGCAAGTATGATGGGAATGGAATATGATGAATTTGTTTCTGAGTATATGGGAGAAGGTGGAATAGAAGAAGCCACCATTGACCAAGTAAATGAGTATTTAGTAGTTCAGGCAATTGCAGAGAAAGAAGGACTAGCAGTTACTGATGAGAGTTATAAAAAAGATGCAGAAGCAATGGCAACAGAATATGAATATGATTCTTTTGAAGATTTTGAAAATGATTATGGGAAATCTTATATTACACTTCAAATTACACGTAGTAAAGTAGTAGATTTTTTGTATGAATCAGCAGAATTAGAAGAAGTGTCTCAAGAAGAATATTATAAAGAAGAGGAAGAAGATGGTGGAGAAATAGAAGGTGGTGAGGAAGAAAGTCAAGATGTAGAAAATGAAGAGGAAGAAACCCAAGAATAAAGATGGTTATTCCTACCAATTATTTTAAGTTTTATTGGCTGTATTTGTTTATAAGATACCATTTTTATAATATATTATAAGATTTTACTAAAAAAAGTAACCTTTAAATTATATTTTTTGATTTGAAGATTGCTTTTTTTATTTTTTTTTAGTAAAATTTGTATATAAAGAATGCTTCTAACATTCTTTCTGCAGGGGCGCGATTCGATTCATCTCTGCTGGTCTAAAATTTTTCTGTGCCCTAAAGACTGTTAATCGTTTTTATTTCAATTTCATATTACTTCCACTAAGATAAAATTTGTTTTACCTGACTAAAATATAATATTTATTTCATTGTTTAGAGGAACTATGTTTTATTATCTCATATGCTCTTTTAACAGCTTTATAAGATTTAGAGTGGAGGTTTTTTAATGAGAGAAAATAAAAATGCTTAGAAAACAGAAAACGCAGGTTACAATAATCCATATTTAGAAAAATATGGAAAAAAATAAGAGAGGAGGAAAGTTATTGAATCTTATAAAAAGGAAAAAATTTTTAGAATCTAAGAATGTTATTTATGGGAAAGTAAAATGAAGATCACCGTCACGCTTGCATGTAAGAGATCCGAACGCGCCCATGAACTCAAGCGGTCTCGCAGAGTGAGACGCTTAAGGTGTATTTACAATGTTGAAAACATGTATATGTTTAGTTATAAAAACTTTAGAGCAAATACAGTGAATATTTTTGATTGAAATAGAGGATAAAAGTTTGTTATTTTTTATAAGTTTTCAGTAACAAAAAGGCATGAGAAACAGAAAAAGGTTTTTATCGCTGGTATTAAGTTTAGCACTATCAGTTACTATGATACCAGCAGGAAGTTTGGGAACTGTGCATGCAGAGACCAAAGAAGGGCAAGAAATTGTAACACAAAATAATGGAACAGCAATTTCACCAGTTATTACACCAAGTGTCGTAAAAGTTAGTGAATTTGATGGTTCTGGCAATCAAGATAATACAGATGGAACAGTAGTGATTGCTACAGGAACAAAGAAGGTGACATCAGGGTCTGATACCACAGCCGCTTATATTGAGGGCGAAACAGGTACTATACCATCAGACAATGATGGCAGTGTGTTTGGAAGCGCACGTGTAGGATGTTTGAAATTTCAGTTACCAGAAGTTGGAGCAGATCGTATGATAGATTCTGCTCAAGTAAAAATTAACTTAAACAAATCCAATAACTTAAACAATGCAACTACAAAATTAGGACTTTATGAAGTAACAGCAGATCCAACAAAGGTTGTAGTGACAAATCCTAGTACCTATCCAGCAAAGAATAATGATTATAGCGCAAAAGCTACAGTTTATAGCAATGAATGGGTTACAAAGGATAACTTAGATGTAGAGAAGAATCAAACAGGAAAATATCTAGATCTTACGTTCAATGTCACAGATTTTGTAAAAAATGCTTATACTTCTGGAACGGGTTATGGAGTATTCCGCTTACAGACAGTTGTCAGTGGCGTATGGGTACATGATAAAGATTCTGCAAATGCACCTACTTTAACAGTAAATACAATTTCAGCACAAGATGGCGTCAATGCAGATGCAGCAGCTCTTGAGCTTCCAGAACGTACAGAAAGTGATTTAGAGTTACCTTTGACAGGCTTAAGAGGAACAACGATTACTTGGACTTCTAATAAGGAAGAAATTATTAGTACAGAAGGAAAGGTTACACAACAGAACACAGATGAAGAGGTAACTTTAACCGCAAATGTGGCTTATGGAGAAGTACATGCAGAACGCTCTTTTAATGTAACAGTAGAACATAAAAAGTCAGACAGTGAAATTGCAAATGAAATTGCAGAAAGTTTGAATATTTTAAATGCTGATAATATTACTGGAAATATTACACTTCCAACTACAGATGTGGAAGGAGCAACCATCACTTGGGAAAGTGAAGATCCTACTGTGATAAGTGATCAGGAAGTTGCGAATGAAGGATATGACAGTACACCTGCTGGAGTAGTACATAGAGGTAGTGAAGATAAAGTAGTAAAAATGACAGCGAAGGTTTCCTATGGAACGGGTGGCAATGCACAGAAAGATTTTTCATTAACTGTAAAAAAAGCAGTTGCAGAGCCAACATATGCTGGTTATCTGTTTACCTTTTTCCCTTCTAATGATGATGAGAGAATTTATTTTTCAACTAGTAAAGATGGATTAAATTTTCAGGATTTAAATGATGAAACCTATATTATGCAATCTAATGTAGGAACCAAAGGTGTGAGGGACCCATATTTGATTCGTTCACAGGAAGGTGATAAGTTCTGGTTGATTGCAACAGACTTAAGTATTGGAACAAGTGATCAAAGTGTAGACTGGGGAGATGCACAGTATAAGGGAAGTCTTTCCTTAGTAGTCTGGGAATCCACAGATTTGGTCAATTGGTCAGCACCAAGATTGGTGGATACTGGAATCCGCAATGTAGGTTGTGTTTGGGCACCAGAGGCTATTTATGATGAGAAAACAGGAGAATATGTGGTTCACTGGGCTTCTATGACAGGTGCACAAGGTGCCGAGGGAACACACCAAGTTGTTTATTATGCAAAAACAAGAGATTTTGTAACTTTTACACAGCCACAAGAATATATCAATATTCCTGATAAGCACTGTATTGATGTTTCTATGGTAAAAGCAGGTAATTCCTATTATCGTGTATCTGCTGGTGCTTGTAGAGAAATTACTATAGAAAAAAGTGATTCTGTTTTGGGTAATTGGGAACAGATTTCTGATTTGAAATCCTTAAGTTCAGGAATGGAAGGTTATGATGCTTTCCATGAAGAGACTGATATTACCCTTACAGGTGGTGTGGTAGAAGGTCCAGAGTTGTTTAAATTTAACAATGAAGATAAATGGGGATTGTATACTGACAATTATGGTGGAGTAGGGTATATTCCTGTTACTACAACAGATTTATCTGATACCACAGGCGCGAAGTGGAAAGTATATCAAAGCAGTGATTATAATTTTGGCTCTTTGAAAAAGCGTCATGGAAGTATTACTCCTATCACACAGGCAGAGTATGATGGCTTAATGAAGAAATGGGGAAGTGAAGGAGAAGAAAATAAAGAAGAAGAACAACAGACTCCTATTTTGGAATATAATTTTGATGAAACTTTGTCAGGAAGCACCATTGCAGATGTAAGTGGAAAAGAACATGCTGGAACTCTTTATGGAAATGCAACGTATGTAGCAGATGAAGAAAAAGGTCAGGTATTATATTTGAATGGGACTTCTGGTACTTATGCAGAATTTCCAGAAGGACTTTTTGATGGCAGAAATAAGATGACAATTTCTATGGACATTAAGGCGGTAGCTCCTTCTTCAAGTGGATATTTTACCTTTACCTTTGGTAAGAGTGACCAAAAGTATATGTTTTTAAAAACAGAGGATAAGTATACCAGATTCTCTATGACAAAGGAGGGCTATAAAAATGAGGAAACCGTTTCCTTTACTACAGATTCCATCAAAGGAAAATGGGTAAACTTTAAAATTGTGGTAAACAATTCTGTTGTCAGCCTATATGTGGATCATGTGCTTGTTAGCAGACAGAAAAATGTTGCAATTCGCACAAGTGACCTTGGCAAAAACCTCCGTGGTTACCTTGGAAAATCGTTCTATTCCGCAGATGCATATTTCAATGGATATTTTGACAATGTAAAGGTATACAATCGTGCGTTGACTGAATCTGAGATTGCAGCAGAAGCAGGTCTAGAAGTAACTTTGTTAAAGGGACTTACAAGTAAAGATGTAAATATTATTAAGAGTGATATTAATGAAGAGACAGGAAAAGTAACCTTATATGCAAGCAATTATGCATATGATTTGGCATCTATGACAAGTAAAAAGGCAGATTTAAGCAAAGTTGCACTTGAGTTTGATGTAACAGATGGGGCAGAAGTAACAGGTGTTACTGGAACCAGTGATTTGACAAAAGATGTGACAGCAACCGTGTCCATAGGTGAAAAGAGTAAAACTTATATCATTTCTACTGTTGTATGTAACAATCCAGTAGTTGGTGGTGAGTTTGCAGATCCAGATATTGATGCGTTTAATGGAAAATATTATTTGTATTGTACCACAGATGGTTTTGCTGGATGGGGTGGATATGAATTCCATGTATTTTCTTCCGAGGATTTATTGAATTGGAAAGATGAGGGAATTATTCTAAATCTAAAAACAGATGTAAAATGGTCAGATGGAAATGCTTGGGCGCCATCTATTGAACAAAAAAATGGAAAATATTATTTCTATTTCTGCGGAAATGATATTTCTAATAATAAAAAAGCAATTGGTGTAGCTGTAGCAGATTCTCCTACAGGTCCATTTGTGGCAGAAGAAAAGCCACTGATTACTATGGATCTTTGTGATAGAGAAGGCATAGAGATGGGACAATGTATTGACCCTTCTATTTATACAGAAGAAGATGGAACTTCTTATATGTTGTTTGGAAATGGAAAAGCAGCAATTGTAGAACTTGGGGAAGATATGGTAAGTACTGTCGCTGGAACAATGCATAATTATTCTGGTGCAACAGATTTCCGCGAAGCAATTACCGTTAATAAATTTGATGGAAAATATCATTTTACTTGGTCATGTGATGATACTGGAAGTGAAAATTATCGTGTGAATTATGGAGTTTCTGATACTTTATATGGAGATATCACTTATAAGTATTCTCTGTTGGTAAAAGATAATGCAAATAATATCAAAGGTACAGGACATCATTCTATCTTGCAAGTACCTGGAACTTCAGATTTTTATATTGCATATCACCGTTTCTTGACACCTCTTGGGCAGGTAAGTAGTGGTTTTGGTTATCATAGAGAAACTTGTATTGATAAGTTAGTATATGACCAAACAGCAGGATTATTTGAAGTAGGTAAAGCAACCTTAGAGGGAGTAAAGGCTCAAACGTACACTGCTCCAGCAAAGCATAAAGTAGTTTATCAAGCAAGTGAGGGTGGATTTATTCAAGGACTTGCAAATCAAGTAGTTGTCTCTGGATACGGTTCTACACCTGTAAAAGCAGTTCCAATGGCAGGTTATAAATTTGTAAAATGGAGCGATGGAGTCACTGATAGAGAACGTAGAGAATCAGCCGCTAATATTACAAAAGATTTGACACTTACCGCTGAGTTTGCAAAACTTACAAAAGAAGAAGCTGCTGTATACAAAGATCATTTATTGGCATATTTAAGTTTTGACTCAGAGGAGAAAGGATTAGAAGCAGCAGGAGGCAAAGGAACCGTAAATGGAACAATAGCTTTTACCAAAGATGCTTTACATCATCAAGCGTTATCCTTAACAGGAGAGGGCTATATAGATTTAAAGAAAGCAGATGGAAGTAGTCTTCTTGCAGGAAAGGATGAGATTACAATCTCCTATTATTCTAAAGTAAATGGGAATAATAGTAATTGGGCAGTTTTTGCAGCTCCTAATGCAGAGAGACAGACCTACAAATATGAAAAATATTTAGGTATTATGGATAAAGTTGCAAGTATGACAGTCCAAAGATACAATAACAATGGAGAGCGAGTACCTGCTATTGAAATTTCTGAAAATAATTCTTCTTGGAAACATGTAGTGATAGTTGTAGAAAAGAATCAGACCACATTATATGTGGATGGATTAAAGAAACAAACAATTGCTAGTGATATTGCATTAAAAGATATTATAGGTGAAAATGGTGTATTCCAGATTGGAAAAGGAAACTGGGAAGATGGGGAGTACATGACAGGTTTGTTGGATGAATTTAAGGTATATGATTGTGCACTTTCACAAGCACAAGTAGCAGCAGAGGGTATTGGAATTGTAACTGACAGTAGTACAGAGGAGCCACCAAAGGAAGATTTAAAAGAACTTGTGGCGGCAGCAGAAAGAGCCTTTGCTAATACCAAAGTCACCACTTCCTTAAGCATTTATAAAGGGAAAACAGGACAAATAAAAGTAACTTATCCAGGAGATTTAGAGGCAAAACTGAAAGCAGCAAGATTGTCTATCAAGAATATTTCTTATACTTCTAAAGAACCTTTAATTGCAAAAGTAGAGCAAACAGGAAAGGTATCAGCTTTAAAAATAGGAAAAACGAGTATTTCTACAAAGATAACCTTAAGTAATGGAACAAATAAAATTTTGCAGACACAAATAACTGTTCAAGAAGATCCAAAGGAAACTTTAGCGAAACTCGTTGCAGCGGCAGAAAAAGCATTTACTAGTACAAAAGTTACTACTTCTTTAAGTATTTATAAAGGAAAAACAAAACAAGTAAAAATAACCTATCCAAAGGGGTTTGATGCAAAACTTAAGTCTGCAAAATTGTCTATCAAGAGTGTTTCTTATAATTCTAGTAAACCTTCTATTGCAAAGGTAGATAAAAAAGGAAAAGTATCTGCTTTAAAAGAAGGAAGCACAAATATTACTACAAAGATAACATTAAGTAATAAAAAAGTTAAAACTTTAAAAACAAAAGTTACTGTAAAGTTGACTGCAGTTCAGACTGCTGAAAAAACATTTACAACTACAAAAGCTACAAAGACTTTAACTGTATACAAAGGAAAGACAGGGCAGATTAAGATTCAGTATCCTAAGAATTTGACAGCTCAGTTGAAAAAGGCAAAATTATCCATTAAATCAGTATCCTATAAACCTTCAAAATCTTCTATTGTTAAGGTTAGCAAGAAAGGAAAAGTTACTGGAGTAAAGAAAGGAACAGCAAACGTTACAATAAAAATCACTTTGAGTAATGGAAAGAAAAAGACTTTGACTACAAAAGTAAATGTCAAAAATCCATATTTAACTATCTCTGGAAAGAGCAAGGTAAAAGTTGGAAAATCTATTACTTTAAAGGTAAAGAAATATGGTGTTTCTGGAGGCGTAAAATGGTCTGTCAGCGATAAAAAGAAAGCTTCCATTAGTAGTAAAGGAAAGCTGAAAGCAAAGAAGACTGGAACTGTAAAAGTAACTGTAAAAGTAGGAAAAGTTAGCAAGACAAAGAAAATTACAATTACAAAATAGTATAAAGATAGAAATATCAAAAGGTATTTGATAGTAAAAGCTATCTAATATATAGGGATTGTAAAAAAACCCTACTGCTCAATAGAGAAATCTAGGAAAGCGGTAGGGTTTCTCTATGCAAATATCAAAAATTATGCTACGATAATAAAAATAAAATACGAATAATTTTAGAAGAAAAAAGAAATGCCAAATGAGATGTAAAAATAATAGTTAATAATAACAAAAGATATACCTTATGAAATGGTCAAATAGTTATGTGTGCCCCAGAGGGTATAAGATACAAAGATAAGAGGGAAAGAATATGAGTAAGAAAGTAAAAATAGCATTATTTGAGTATACCATGATTACTGTTGCAGCAATTTTATTAGTGGTAGGTGTACATTTTTTTAAATTTCCTAATAATTTTTCTTTTGGAGGTGTCACTGGTATGGCAGTGGTATTTAGTGCAGTGACGCCTTTTAGTGCAGGAACTATAAATTTTGTTATCAATATGGCCTTACTGGTGTTAGGATTTGTTTTCTTAGGACGTGATTTTGGGATAAAAACTGTGTATGTAAGTGTCTTGATTTCTCTTGGATTAAGTGGACTAGAAAAACTTTATCCAATGCAAAGACCGATGACAAGTGAACCAGTATTAGAATTGGTATTTGCAATTGTACTTCCAGCACTTAGTTCTGCAATTTTATTTAATATAGGTGCAAGTGGTGGTGGTACAGATATTATAGCAATGATTTTAAAACAGCATAGTACTATCAATATAGGGACAGCTTTATTTTTAGTGGATTTATTTATTACAGTTGCAGCATGTTTTATTTTTGATGCTCAAACAGGATTATTTTCTTTCTGTGGACTTATGGCTAAGTCACTTGTGATAGATACAGCAATTGAAAATATAAACCTATGTAAGTATTTTACAATTGTCTGTGATAAGCCAGATTTGATTTGTGATTTCATTCATGAAGAATTATTGCGGAGTGCTACTATTTTTCAGGCAGAGGGTACTTATATGCATAATAAAAAATATGTAATTCTTACTGTGATGAAACGAGGGCAGGCAGTTCAACTAAGAAATTATATTAAAATAAACGAACCAGATGCTTTTATGATGATTACCAATAGTAGTGAAATTATTGGTAAAGGGTTTAGAGGATTAAGTTAGTGCAGTGTTACTTGTTGAAGACTTAAATCCCACACAATTTATAATAATATAGAAAATAAATATTTCTATATAAAATAAAGAACAAAATAAAGGACACTCAGAAAATGAATGTCTTTTATTTTGTTTTAATATCACCATTTATGAAATTCTCAAAGCTAATCTTTAAAATTTTTTGCATATTTTTATTTTCATAGCTGCTATGCTAATCAAAAAACCGATGATTCCACCAATGGCAATAGTTCCAACAAAGAGTAAAATCACTTCCATCATATAGTTTGTATGTATATTAGAAATTAATTCACAAACGATATACAAAACAAGACTTGAAATAAGACTAATTATATTTTTTCTAGTGTCGTTCATCTTTATGCCAATGAATATTGAGAAGGCTAATCCAATTAGCATAATAATACTACTGTTTGATGTAAACAATTCTTGAAAAATGGGTAAATATTTTATTCAAAACACCTCCTACAATTTCTAATTGCTGTTTGCACAATCATACATTCTACTATCTTTCTTAATCTAAAATCACCAGAAATAAATAGCTATACATGCATTTCATCAGTAACAATAAAACAACTGAGATGAGAAATATTTACTTATAGAAATTTTAATCCCTGCATAGAGGAGAGGATTTCTTTTATATCAAATACAGAATCTGCAATTTTGTCTGCACCATGAGCTAGGAGAAATTCTCGAGTTCTAAATCCCCAACTTACACTAATACATGGAATACCAGAATTTTTTGCAGTGGCAATATCCACATCAGAGTCCCCCACATAGACACATTGTTCTGGTAAAGAGTGAAGTTCTTTCATAGCTGCAAATACAGTGTCAGGTGCTGGCTTTCGAGCAATTTTGGGGGATTCACCAATTGCAGTGGTGATATATGGAGAGAAGAAATCTTTACATAATCCTTTTACAGCAAGGTCAAATTTATTAGAAACCACTGCAAGTTTATAACCAGATTCCACAGCATTTTTTAAAAATTCCATAATATCAGGAAACGGTTGTGTAAAGTCCTGTTTATGTAGTTCATAATGTTCTTGAAAGTCTTTTAGGCATTGGGCAAAGATGTCACATTTGTGTCCATCAGGGATTGCTTTTTCCATTAAAACAGTGACACCATTTCCAACCATCTGGCATACAGAAGCCTCTGTATGTATTGGAAATCCATAGTGTTCCATCACATAGTTTACACTATTTGTTAAGTCGGTTAATGTATTCAGTAACGTTCCATCTAGGTCAAAAATAATGGTATCAATTTTAGATGACATAGTTTCCTCCATTCTATGTGCGTTTAGTATGGTTTGCTCTATTTTTCTATAAATAGGTTTTAGGTCACATGTGTTTTTTCAATTATACAATAGATCATTAAAATATTCAATGTTTCAGTAGAATGGATTTCTTTATATCATTGAATTATAGAGAAATATTTGGTATAATGTGCATAAAGAAAAGAAAAAAATAGAAAATTATTTGTGATATTTGTAAATAAGGAGGTGTAATAGATGGAAATTCTATTTGTAGAATATCCAAAATGCAGTACTTGCCAAAAAGCCAAAAGATGGTTAGAAGAACAACAAATTATCTATACAGACAGGAATATAAAAGAACAAAATCCAACCAAAGAGGAATTAAAGGCATGGCATACAAAGAGTGGACTAGAGATCAAGCGTTTTTTTAATACCAGTGGAAATGTATATAAAGAGATGAACTTAAAAGACCGTTTGCCCAAGATATCTTTAGAAGAAAAATATGATTTGCTTGCCACAGATGGAATGTTAGTAAAAAGGCCCATATTGGTCACAGAACAAGGAGTTTATACAGGTTTTAAACCAGAGGAATGGGAGAAATTATTAAAGTAATGGGAAGGATAAGAGAACATATTATATTTACAGGAAGAGTTCAAGGGGTGGGATTTCGTTTTAAGACAAACTATTTGGCAAAACATTATGGAGTAACAGGATGGGTTCAAAATAATTATGATGGCACAGTAGAGGCACAGTTTCAGGGGAGAGAGGAAGAATTAGATAGGATCATTCAGTCCTTACAACAGGATCCATATATAAGTATAGATTGGATAACAAGAAAAAGGATAGTGCTAGAAACAGAAGAACATGGATTTTGTGTAAAATACTAATATGCTTATAGACATGATGATATGTACAATTTATTACAGGAGTGTCAAAAGTATGAAATAATAAGGAGGAAAAGATATGCTAAAAGATTGGAACAGACCAGAAAGACCCGAAGAAGAAGAGATAGAAGAATGTTTGAATGCAGCAAAAGCTAAGCTTGCAGTGCAACAAATGATGATTAAGGAGCGGAAATTACCAGTACTTGTATTATTTGAAGGATGGGGAACTGCTGGAAAAGGTAGTATTTTGGGAAAGATTATCAAAGATATTGATCCTAGATTTTTTAAAGCAGCTACTATGGATATTCCTACAGAAGAAGAAAAACGTAAGCCATTTTTATATCGCTACTTTGTGAAAATTCCAGAGGCTGGAAAGTTTTGCTTTTTAGATTCTGGTTGGATGGACGAAGTGACAAGAGGATGTCTTCATGGTGAAATAAAGGAAAAGCAGTACAAAGAAAGAATAGGAAGTGTAAAGCGTTTTGAACGTCAATTGACAGATAATGGTTATCTTGTAATGAAGTTTTTTTTCCATATTAGCCAAAAGGAACAGAAGAAACGATTAAAAGGGTTAGAAAAGAATCAGAATACAAGTTGGAGAGTGAGTGCCAATGATACTTGGCAAAATAAACATTATAATAAGTGTTTGAAGGTTTATGATCAATATTTGAATGATACAAATGTTTCTACTTCACCTTGGTATATTGTGGATGCCAAAAATAAAAAATGGGCACAATTACAGGTAATGGAGACACTTGTTAGTGGAATAGAAACAGCTTTAAAAAATAGTGCAATGGCAGTGCCTTTATTACAAAATGTATTTCCTATGGAGAAAATACCCAAACTATCAGAAATTTCTTTGGATAAGTCTTTGACAAATGAAGAGTATAAGCGTCAATTAAAAGAATTACAAGGTAGACTAGGTATGTTACATAATGAATTATATTTGAAAAAAATTCCAGTTGTAATTGCTTATGAAGGTTGGGATGCAGCAGGAAAAGGCGGAAATATTAAGCGTATTACTGGAGCATTAGATCCAAGAGGATATGAAGTACATCCAATTGCAAGCCCAGAACCTCATGAGAAAGCAAGACACTATTTGTGGCGTTTTTGGAATCGCTTACCCAAAACAGGACATATAGCTATTTTTGACCGTACTTGGTATGGTAGAGTAATGGTAGAACGCTTAGAAGATTTTTGTAGTGAAAATGATTGGCAACGTGCCTATAATGAGATTAATGAATTTGAAAAAGAGTTGTCTGATTGGGGTGCAGTAATTATCAAGTTTTGGGTACAAATAGATAAAGATGTACAGTTAGAACGGTTTACAGAGCGTCAAAATACACCAGAAAAACAGTGGAAAATTACAGAAGAGGATTGGCGCAACAGAGATAAATGGGATTTGTATGAGACAGCTATCAATGAGATGATGAAAAAAACAAATACTACCTATGCGCCTTGGCATGTATTAGAATCCAATGATAAAAAATATGCAAGGATTAAAGCGTTGAAGATTGTGATTGAAGAAATTGAGAAAGCACTTTCAAAGGTATCTTTATAAAGGGAATTTTAGTATGGATAAAAATCAAGTTTATATAGAAGAATTAAAAATAGAAGAAGTACCTTGGAATAGAATTACTACAGCTTATGGAAGAGCGACAGATTTTCCCCAATATTTTGCTATTATGTGGGAAATGAAATCTGTTACTACTGTAAAAGATGCGTTCTACAAAATTGCAAGGGATATTGAACATCAAAGTACTTTATGGCATTCTACTGCATTTGCCCTTATTTTCTTGGTAAAGATTTTCAAGTCTGCAGTGAATGAGATGGAGAAGAATAAAGTTGCCCGTTTTTTGGTTGAGCAGTTGTTGGACTTTTTTGCAGTAATTGCAGAATGCGCAGAATGCTCTCATGATATAGAAATACTAGAACATGAAAAACCACTCCCACTGTTTTCAAATATGTTGGATGAACAGTATTTATGGCCAGAAGATGATGAAAATGATGAAGATTTGTGGGATGAAGATGTATTTCCAGATGACCTATGTTATAGTTTTTATTATTATTCCTATCAAACTATTATGTTATGTAAAGAATCATTAGAAGAATTAAAGGATACAGATTTTAGCGAAAAAGTAGAGCGATTACAGGGATTATTAGTGTAAAGCATAAAAGGCTTTCCTATTATCTATTATAGTTTAAGTATTAAAAATAACATTTTTAATAACAACAGAACGTTGACAAAGTGCGATTTTTGTTGTTTAAAGAATATAAAAGAAAAATTTAGGTATAAAATGCCTCCATTTACAGATAATAGTATCATAAAGTACACTTATTGAACTGCTAATGTTCAATAAGGTATACCCTCTGGGGCATCCCATTATGCCATGCGGCGTGTCACAAGGTATGATAAGACTTGTAAATGGAGGATTTTATTATGAAAGCTACAGGAATTGTTCGTAGAATAGATGATTTGGGAAGAGTGGTTGTGCCAAAAGAGATTCGTCGTACTTTGAGAATCCGCGAGGGCGATCCACTAGAAATTTTTACAGATAGGGAAGGAGAAATTATTCTGAAAAAATATTCTCCAATTGGTGAATTAGGACAATTTGCAGGTTTGTATGCAGAGAGTCTTGCACAAACTAGTGGTTGTTTAGTATGTATTACAGATAAAGATCATGTGATTGCGGCAGCAGGTGCTGGAAAAAAAGAATTTGATGGAAAACCTATTAGTAAGCAATTAGAACATGTAATTACAGATAGGGAAACTTTTTATGCACAGAAAGATGAAAAAGGATTTGTTAAAATTACTTTAGATGATACAGGTGACTTTCAGTCTCAAGTGGTATCTACAATTATTTGTGAAGGAGACGCTATCGGTTCTGTAGTAATGTATAATAAGGAAGAGAAAGATGGTGTAGGGGAAACAGAAAGTATGTTAGCAAAAGTTGCAGCAGGATTTTTAGGCAGACAAATGGAACAATAGTAATCCTCTTTAAATTTCAAAAGTAAAAGTAGAGGATAGGGGCGCAAAAAAATAGATTAGTAAAAGGATTGCGCCCCAGAATAAGCCTAAAATTGTACAGGCTCTAGTGCTTTGTCAAGAGAGCGAAATTCATAACCTGCATTAGATAGATTTTCTAACACAGTGGGAAGAGCCGCTAAGGTGGCTTCTCTGCCTTGTCCATCATGCATTAAAACTACAGGATAGTTGACATTTCTAACATTTAAGCAGATATTGTCAATAATATTTTCAGTAGTAGTAAGATTACTTCCATCTCCAGAACTTACATTCCAATCAAAATAAGTAAATCCACGACGTTCCATTTCTTGGATAATCTTTTTGCCTACATAAGAGGAGGCATTATTACTTCCGCCTGGAAATCGAAATAGAAAAGGAGTATAACCAGTCTCTTTATATACCCAATCAAATACTTTTTCATAATCTGATAAAAATGCATCTACAGAAGCATAAATCTCTTGATAGTCATGACTGTAAGAATGTAGTGCAAGGGTGTGGCCTCGCTTTACAATTTCAGAAAGATATTCACTATAAGATTCATTGTTTTTACATACCACAAAAAACGTTGCCTTTGCATTATATTGATCTAGAAGATCTAATACTTTAGGTGTTAAGTTTGAAGGACCATCATCAAACGTAAGATATACATATTTTTTTTCATTTTGAGGAAGTTCATTCTCTTTTTCAGCATATAAATTTGGATAAGGATCACTTTCTGAATTATAATCCTCTTCATTCTCTTCTTCTGAAGATTCATCTTGAAAAGAATTTATTTTGGTTGTAAGAGTTTGTATTTCTTTTGTCAGTTCAGAAATATACTCTTTTTGTCCCTCAATATATTGTTCTTTTTCTTCCAATTGTTTTGTATTGTCTACGATTTGGTTATTCAATTTAGAGTTGTTCTCTTGCAAGTTAAGGGATTCTGCTTGTAGTTTCTCATAATGATTTCCTAAATTCCAATAGTAATAACCAAATACACCACAGCCCAAGAGACAAATAATTGCACATGCTAGTACACAGATAAAAGGTAACTTTTTCATATCATTTCTCCTTTGCATTAATAATAAGTGGCCAAAAGAAATGGTTTCTTATGCCAAAATTAGTATACCGAAAAGAAATGTTTCCAACAAGAGGATTAAACATTTCTTAAGAAAATCGTGATATATTCCATATATCTAGTAAGAAAAAATCAAAAAATATATTGTTATGATAATGACAATTGGAAAAATTTATGATATAGTGATTGAAAGTAAAAGTCAAAGTCAAATAAAGTAACCTAAGAGGATATAAAGTATGAAAGCAGTAGTAGTCGCAAATTATCTTAAGAGTGAACATAGTCAAGAAGCGCTGTTGATAAAAGAAGAACAGAGCTTAGATTTTGTGCATTCATATTTATATAAGGTAAGAAAAAGGCGAAAAACTGTGTAAGATAAAAGAATAAATTCAAAAAAGAAGAAATATTTGAATTTTAACATAGATTTTTAACAAATGCTTATCTTATATAGATAAGCATATTTTTTATCCTATAAGAAATTTCTATGAATTTCCTATAGGACAAGAAAATATGCACATGTGTGCGAATGGAAGCTGTCACTGTGTGAGCACACGCGGCGTGCAAAGTATCTAATGCCCTTCAAGATTGAGGGGTAGAAGCTAGAAAGGAGAAGAAAAAATGTTTGAAATTAAAGGAAAAATAAATACTGCTCTTTGTTATGCAAAAGTAATAGAGGAGGAAGCAATTGAACAAATTAGAAGAATGTGTGATTATGAATTTACAGAGGGGAGTCAAATTCGAATTATGCCAGATGTTCATGCTGGAAGAGGATGTACCATTGGTACAACGATGACGATTGTGGATCGCGCAGTTCCTAACATTGTAGGAGTGGATATTGGTTGTGGAATGTATACAGTAAATCTAGGGAAACAAGAGATTAATTTTGAAAAACTAGATGAAGCTGCTCATTTTATACCTTCTGGGAAACATATCTGGGAGGGAAGACAAGAAAGATTTGATTTGCAGGAACTTCGTTGTTATAGAGAGTTGAAGAATACAAAATGGTTAGAGCGCAGTATTGGAACCTTGGGTGGTGGAAATCATTTTATAGAGGTAGAACAAGCAAAAGATGGAACAAAATATTTAGTAATCCATTCAGGGAGCAGAAATCTTGGAAAGCAGACTGCAGAAATTTATCAGCAATTAGCAGTGGATTTAAACAAAGGAAAAGAAACATATTTTCAACAAAGGGATGAAATTATAAGAATCTATAAGGAACAAGGAAGAAGAAAAGAAATTCAAGCAGCATTAAAAGAAATTGCATGGACAAAAAAAGAAACCACCATACCAGAAGATTTATGTTATTTATATGGAACTTATTTTGAAGATTATCTTCATGATGTGGAAATTTGTCAGAGATATGCAAAGAGAAATCGTGAAAAAATAGCAGAAATTTTACTTGAGCGTACAGGCATGACAGGCTCAGATGCATTTCATACGATTCATAATTATATTGATACAGAAGAAATGATATTGAGAAAGGGTGCGATTGCAGCTCATAAAGGAGAAAAAGTATTAATTCCAATTAACATGAAGGATGGCAGTGTATTGGCAGTAGGCAAAGGAAATTCTGATTGGAATTATTCTGCACCTCATGGAGCAGGTCGCCTAATGTCTCGAACGAAGGCAAAAGATACACTTAATATGGAAGATTACAGACATGTAATGGAAGGAATTTATTCAACATCTATCAATGAGGCAACTTTAGATGAAGCACCAATGGCATATAAATCCTTAGAAGATATTATAGATGTGATTAAGGAATCTGTAGATATCCTTGATATAATGAGACCAATATATAATTTTAAAGCATCTGATTAAGAATCCTTTTATCATGATTATAATTAAGCATAATTGTGAATAACTATCATTGAGAATCATTAGGAATTATTTGATAAAGAACAGATTTGGTAGAATTTAGTTGAGAATAGTTGTAAGTTACCTTAAGTAAAATTAGATAATAGTCGATTATTGGAATAATATATGATAAGATAGAACTTAAGAGTGAGACAGGAGGAAGTTATGGGAAAAGAAGATTATAGAAAGGCTTTAAAATTAGGAAAAAAAGATTATCAGACGCGCATGCTTCGAGGAGAAAAACCAATTTTGCAAGTTTTGGATGATATTTTGCCTGAAAGAGATGCCTATTCTGAAACACCAATTGGACAGGTACAAATTCCCATAGAGCAAATTGAGGGGACAAAAACGGTTGCAAGGAGTAGCTCTTTTGCAGGAAATTTTATGCCTATCTTGCGAGAAAATACAGAATTTGCTGCAAAATGGACTAAATTATTGGATTCTCATGTAGAAGAGGGGATCCGCGACCCAATTGAAGTTTATGAATATATGAATAAATTCTATGTATTAGAAGGAAATAAACGAGTTAGCGTTATGAAATATTCTGGAGCTGTTTCCATTTTGGGAAATGTTATTCGTGTGATACCAAAACGTACAGAGGAAAAAGAGAATAAAATTTATTATGAATTTTTAGATTTTTATCGTGTTGCACCGATTAACTATATTTGGTTTTCACAAGAAGGGGGATTTGCCAAATTACAAGAAGCAGTGGGAAAAGAACCAGAAGAAATGTGGACAGAAGAGGAATTGTTAGAGTTTAGTTCTATTTATACTCGATTTACTGCTGAGTATCGGGCAAAAGGTGGAGATAAATTAAATATTTTACCAGGAGATGCATTTTTAGCATTTATCACGTTGTATGGTTATAATGTAATAGAAGAAAAAACCACCAGTGAAATGCAAAAATTAGTGGCAAAAAGTTGGGAAGAATTTGTGCTTTTAGGAGAACATTCAGAAATTGATTTAAAAATGAAGCCAAATCAAAAAAAGAATACTTTATTTAATATTTTGCATCTTTCAGCTTCAGTTTCAAGAAAATTAAATATTGCCTTTATCTATGAGAAAACTCCTGGAACTTCTGCATGGACTTATGCTCATGAACTTGGCAGATTTCATCTTGAAGAGACTTTTCCAGAAGAAGTACATACTATCTGTTATGAGAATGGAACACAGGAAAATATAGATTCTTTGCTACAAGAGGCAATAGATTCAGGTTGCGATTTAATTTTTACCACATCACCGCCTTTTGTACAAGCAAGTGTAAAGGCAGCGATTGCAAATCCAAAGGTTAGAATTTTAAATTGTTCCCTAAACACCTCACATCGTTATATCAGAACATATTATTCCCGCATGTATGAGGCAAAATTTTTAATGGGTGCTATTGCTGGAGCAATGGCAGAAAATAACAGATTAACTTATATTGCAGATTATCCAATTTATGGTTCCATTGCAAATATCAATGCCTTTGCATTAGGGGCAAAAATGATTAATCCAAGAGCAAAAGTCTATTTAGAATGGTCCACAAAAAAAGAAATGGATTTGCAGGAATATATTAAATCCATAGATTCTTCTTGTGTTTCAGGAAGAGATATGGCAATTCCAGAGGAAGCATCACGCTTTTTTGGAATTTATCATATAGATCATGGATGGCCAAGAAATTTTGCTATGCCACTTTGGCATTGGGGGAAATTTTATGAACAGTTAATTTGGACAATTTTAAATGGAACTTGGAGTTATGATGATAATCCTACTGTTAAGAAGGCCATCAATTACTGGTGGGGAATGTCAGAGGGAGTGGTGGATGTAGTTTTTTCTAAATATTTACCCATTGGCTTAAAACGTTTGGCAGGATTATTGAAAACAGCAATTAGTACAGAAGCATTTAATCCTTTTTCAGGTGTTTTATATTCTCAAACGGGGGTAGTGGTAGATAATCCTGAGCAGATTCTTTCACCAGAGGAAATTATGACGATGGATTGGTTAGTTGAGAATGTAATTGGTTCCATTCCTAGCAAAGAAGAATTAAAAGAACAGGCGGAACCAGTTATCAAACAGCAGGGAGTAAAGAAAAGAGAAGAGAAGGTTAGTTTACACGATGAAGATATTGGCAATTTCAGATGAAGAATCTAAATATTTGTGGGAATACTATGATAAAAGTTGTTTAGAAGATATTGATTTAATTATTTCTTGTGGTGATTTGGATCCCCGTTATCTTTCTTTTTTGGTGACTTTGTCTTCCGTTCCAGTTTTGTATGTACATGGAAATCATGATGGAAAGTATGAAAAATTACCACCAGAGGGCTGTATTTGTATTGAAGATAGAATTTATGTCTATCATGGAATAAGAATTTTAGGGCTTGGAGGTTCTATGCGTTACAGTTCAGGGACTCACCAATATACAGAAAGGCAGATGAGACAGAGAGTTACAAGGCTAAAATTTCAATTGTTTCGTAGGCGTGGATTTGACATATTAGTGACCCATGCCCCCGCTTTTCAATTAAATGATGGGCGAGATTTGCCACATCAAGGATTTCAGGTGTTTCGAGCATTGCTTGAAAAGTATCGACCTAAATATTTTCTGCATGGTCATGTGCATTTATCCTATGGAAATAACTATAAACGGTATGATAAATATAAGAATACACATGTAATTAATGTATATGAGAAATGTGTATTTGAATTTGAGGATGAAAATCCCAGAGAATCCCTGTCTGCTTTGTAAAAAGGGAAGATTATACATTATATAGAAAAGAGGAAACAAGATGAGTAATTCTAAGATAGTACCTTTTGTAAAATGGGCTGGGGGAAAGGGCCAATTACTTCCACAGATAAGAGAGCGAATGCCTAAGAACTATAATCGTTATTTTGAACCTTTTATAGGAGGAGGGGCAGTATTATTTGAGTTATTGCCCCAAAATGCATTGATCAATGATATCAATAAGGCATTAATTAATGTATATAGAAAAATTTGTGAGGAACCAGAGGCATTTCTTGAAGCAGTAAATAAATTGGACAGAGAAATGTGGGAGGATGGAAAAGCATATTATTATTCCAAGCGCGAATATTATAATGATAAATTGATGAGAGGAGAATATGATATAGAGTTGGCAGCATTGTTTGTATTTATTAATAAACATTGTTTCAATGGTTTATATAGAGTTAATACAAAAGGGCTTTTTAATGTTCCCTATAATCAAAGTAGAAGACTATCTGTGGATGAAAAATTAATTAGAAAAGTGTCTCATTTTTTAAGAGGAATAACTATTATAGATGGTGATTTTGAAGAGGCTTGTTTACAGGCTACAAAGGGTGATTTTATATTTTTAGATAGTCCATATGCACCATTAAATCCTACTTCTTTTGACTCCTATACAAAAGAAGGATTTGATATAGAAAGCCATAGGAGATTGGCAAGACTTTATGATAATTTGACAGATAGAGGCTGTTATTGTATGTTGACCAATCACAATACAGAATTTATCAATGAATTATACCAAGGCAAAGGGTATAAGATTGATATTGTAAATGTAAAACGTTTGATTAATTCAGATGCTTCTAAAAGAGTGGGAGAAGAGGTAATGATATATAATTATTGAGGAAACAAAAGGAATGGAGAATTTATTTAATAAAAAAGTGTTGTTATATTTTGAAATGCTATCATATCAAGAAAATGTAGTTTTATTTCTTAATGTGATAGCTTTTTTCTTTTATAACAATTATTTTGTCAAAAAATCTAAATTTTTTTGTAAGGGAAATGAGACTTTTGATACGAGAGGCATTATAAAAAAGAATGTCAACATAACAATTTTTTCTCCATAATTCTAAATTAGAGGGTCGTTTTCGACACAATTACCTTGTATATTCCATATGAAAAGTGTAAAATAAATAAGAAATGTTTCAGGATTTAAGAATACAACTAGCATTCTTGCCCCTTAAGATTGATAGTTTGATTTCTTGTACATGTAATCTGCTAAAAGTTATCTTGGGAGGAAAGTGGCATATGGATGAGAAGTTTGTTCGAACGGCGATGCTTTTAGGAGAAGCGGGTCTAGATAGATTGAAACAGGCACATGTAGCAGTATTTGGAATTGGTGGTGTGGGGGGCTATACGGTAGAGGCCTTGGCAAGAAGTGGAATAGGAAATTTGGATTTGATAGATAGAGATGTGGTGAGTATTTCTAATATCAATAGACAAATTATTGCAACTACCAAAACTGTTGGAAAGTATAAAACACAAGTTATGAAAGAACGAGTTATGGAGATTAATCCTCAAGCAAAAGTAACAGTTTATAATTGTTTTTTTCTTCCTGAAACCGCAGTAGATTTTGATTTTAGAAAATATGATTATGTGGTAGATGCAGTGGATACAGTGACTGCAAAAGTTGAATTGGTTTTGAAAGCACAGGAAGCTGAGATTCCTATTATTTCAAGTATGGGGGCTGGAAATAAGTTAGATCCAACACAGTTTGAAGTGGCGGATATTTACCATACTTCTGTTTGTCCATTGGCAAGAGTAATGCGCCGAGAGTTGAAAAAAAGAAGAGTGAAAAAGCTAAAAGTATTATATTCAAAAGAGAAAGTTATGGTACCCTTGATGCACACGTCAGAGGAGGCTGAGAAAAGGATACCAGGTAGTATTGCATTTGTGCCATCTGTAGCAGGTCTTATGATTGCAGGAGAAGTGATTAAGGATTTACTTTCTATGTCTACCCATTGAAAGGGCTTTCATAATAGAATAAGGAGAAGGATTTCAATGAAGTTTATTCATATTGCAGATATCCATTTAGGTGTAAAACCAGATAGGAATAAGCCTTGGGGAAAGGAACGGGAAAAACATAGTTGGCAAGCCTTTCAAGAAGTAATTGATAGAGTTGAAGAAGAGAAGATTCAGCTTCTTTTAATAGCAGGAGACTTGTTTCATAGACAACCATTGTTAAGGGAGTTAAGAGAGGTAGACAAACAATTTTCTAGAATTTTAGATACAAAGGTAGTACTGATTGCTGGTGAACGTGACTATTTGAATCCTAATTCATATTATGGGATGTTTCCGTGGAAGGAAAATGTATATTTTTTTCATAAAGAAAAAATGGATTATATAGAACTAGAAAATTTGCAGACAAGAATATATGGATTAAGTTATCATCATAGAGAAATTTTTGGTTATTTATATGAAAATATTAAGGTAAAGGAAGATGGTTATTCCAATATTCTTTTGGCACATGGTGGAGATGAGAAACATATTCCTTTTAAAACAAATGAATTAAAAAAATCTGTTTTTGATTATGTAGCCTTTGGTCATATTCATAAGCCTATGCAACTTGTACAAGATAAGGTGGTAATGGCAGGAGCTTTGCAGCCCATCAGTTGTAATGAAATTGGAGAACATGGATATTTTATAGGAGAAATAGAATCTCATATATGCCATGTAGAGTTTCAACCCATTAATTATTGTGAATATATTCCGATAAATTTAAAAGTTAATAAAGAAATAACAGGAGAAGCCTTACGAGAGTTTGTAACAGAACAAATAAAGAAAGCACCATCTTACCAGTTTTTTAAAATTACATTAACTGGAGATTGTGATGCAGATACATCTACAGAGGATGAAGCACTAGAACAGCTCGATCGGGTGGCGCAAGTGCTTAATTTTTGCCAGCCAGATTATAATTTCGAGAAGTTGAAATTGCAGTATGAGCATCAGGTGATAGGGCAGTATATTAATGCTTTGGAAAAAATGCCTCAAGATGAAATTACAAAAAAGGCATTATACTATGGTGTGGAGGCTATGATGGCAAAATGAAAATTACAGAAATTCAAATCAAAAATTTTGGAATGTTGCAGAATATTATGATACATCCTCTTCCAGGAATCAATGTAATTTATGGGGAAAATGAAACTGGAAAATCTACAATGCAACAATTTATCACAGGAATGATGTTTGGAATGGAGCCAAGTGAAGAGTTACCTTGTAACAAGTACCAAAAATATGAACCTTGGAATGAGGAAGCTACTTATGCTGGTGGGATAAAGTTTGAGGTTGCAGGAAAACCATTTTTATTAGAACGAAAGTTTTATGAAAGAGAAAAAAGTACAAAACTTGTGAATGAAGAAGATTCAAAGGAATTATCTGTAGAATGTGGAGATTTAGAGAAGCTCTTTGGTGGTATAAAAAAAACAGCCTATGAAAATACATATTGCATTAGTCAGGCAGCTGTAGAAACAAAGGAAGAATTTGCAGGAATATTACAGAACTATTTTGTCAATGCTTCTTTTAATAGTGAAGGAGAAGTTGATTTATTAAATGCTTGTAAAAAATTAAAACATAATCAAGAATTGGTGGAACAGCGATATAAGAAAAGGTTTGCGAATCGAAAAGAATTAGAAAATAAATTTCTGATGGAAGAAAAACTTTTAAAGAAAGATGTAGAACAGTTAGAAAAACAACGAGAAGATTTCCAAACAATGATAAAAAGGCAGCATGATTTTATCTTGCCCAAACATGATACCAATCAAATGGCGGAATATTTAAGGGATATCAATCAGAAAAAGAAACAGTTGGGATATTATGTTAGATTTGGTTTTTCTTGGATTCTTGTTTTTCTTGGCTTATTTGTGGGTGTGTGGAATTTAACAAATCATCATTTGCTTTATGCACCACAGACCACATGGGTAATTTTTGAAGTCTTTTTAAGTTGTCTTTTTTTATTAGGATTTGTGGGTATTTGTTATTGGTATTATAAAGTAAGGAAATTAAAAAAGATTCGCAGGCAGCAAGAACAAGAAGCAAAAGAAATGGTACAAAATAATTTTAAAGAGCAAGAAGAACAAGAAATTAAAAAGTATCAGACAGAATTAGCACAAAAACAGGCAATACAGGAAGTATTAAGAATTCAAATTTTAGAAAAGCAGGCAGAATTGATTAATCTGCATGAGGAATGGGAGGAGTGTTGTAAGCCATCTGATAAAGAAATAAAAGCAATTCAACAAATAAAAGCATATGAACTTGCATATCATACCTTAGAACAATTATCTCAAAATATTTATAAGGAAAGTAAGGAGCTTATGGAACGAGAGATTTCTAAGATTTTATCAGATTTGACAAATGGAAAATACAGAAAAATTACATTAGATGAAAATATGAATCTAGCAGTATGTGTTGGAAAAAATCAGCTTTATCCTTGGCAGTTAAGTCGTGGAACTATGGAACAAATCTATATGGCATTGCGTATGGGGACAGGAAAGTTATTTTCTAGGGAGGAATCTATGCCAATTTTGTTAGATGAAGTGTTTGCATCCTTTGATGAGAAGCGTTTAGAGGCAGCTTTGCAATGGCTTGGGAAGCAAAGTGCACAAATTTTTCTATTTACTTGCCAAAGGCGAGAAATAGATATTTTGGAACAAAAGGGCATACCCTTTGGTAAAATTATGTTAAGTAGATAAGTATACAGAAGCAGGATGAAATATGAGTAAGAAAAAAAAGAGAAAACAGAAGAAAAAGTATCGTGTATTCTGGTTTTTTGCAAAGTTTCAAATAGTGTTACTTTTACTTGTGATAGTAGCCTTGGGTTGGTATTATTTTGGAGGTTATGCGCAAGAGGTAAGTGCCTTACAAAAAGAGGCGAAATTGCTAGTAAAAAATTCTAGTGAGGAAACTTTTCGTTCCGTTCAAACTAGCTTGGTGTATGATGTGAATGGAAATTTGATTTCTACCTTAAAGGGTGAAAAAGATGTATATTATCTAGAATATCAAGATATTCCAGCTTATGCAGTTGCTGCGATGGTAAGTATTGAGGATAAGAAATTTTATAGTCATAATGGAATTGATATTAAAGCTATTATGCGTGCTGCAAAGGCAATGGTACAAAATGGAGAAGTTACACAAGGTGGAAGTACGATTACACAACAGTTAGCCAAAATCATTTTTTTAACACAGGAACGTACCTGGGAACGTAAAATAGAGGAAATGTTTATTGCAGTTAATTTAGAAAAAGTATACAGTAAGAGTAAAATTATGGAATTTTATCTTAATAATGTTTATTTTTCAAATGGATATTATGGGATACAGGCAGCTAGTAAAGGGTATTTTAATATGGATGTAAAAGACCTTTCTTTATCCCAGATTGCTTTTCTATGTGCAATTCCTAATAATCCAAGCTTATATGATCCTGTGACAAATATGGATAATACATTAAAACGTCGTAATAGAATTTTATCTCAAATGTTAGAGGATGGAAAAATTAATCAAATTACTTGTGAACAGGCAAAAACAGAACCTATTACTCTAAATCGTCCAAAGAAAACAAAAAATGATTATGTAGAGACTTACACGTATTACTGTGCAATTCGAGCTTTGATGCAACAACAGGGATTTCAGTTTCAAACAGAATTTTCTTCTGAAAAAGAAAAGAAAAAGTACACAGAAAAATATAGTGAATGGTATGGAGAATGTCAAAAAAGTTTATATACAGAAGGATATCGTATCTATACTTCTATTGACTTGGGTATGCAACAACAATTGCAGGATGCAGTGGATACAAATTTAGCCCAATTTACAGAAGAAAATGAAGAGGGCATTTATACCTTACAAAGTTCAGCCGTATGTATTGATAATCATACAGGATATGTAAAAGCAATTGTAGGAGGAAGAAATCAAAATCTTCCAGGTTATACCTTGAATCGTGCATATCAAAGTTTTAGACAACCAGGAAGCTCTATTAAACCCTTAATTGTATATACTCCTGCATTAGAGGGAAAGTATACACCAGATTCTATTGTGCAAGATGTAAAGAGAGAAGATGGACCTTCAAACTCTAGTGGTTACTATGAGGGCGATATTACGCTGCGGCGTGCAGTGCAAACTTCTAAAAATACAGTTGCTTGGAATCTTTTAGAAGAATTGACACCTCAAACGGGACTTTCTTATCTAAAACAAATGAAATTTTCAAAATTAGATACCAGAGACGAACGACTTACAAGTGCACTAGGAGGATTTACAAATGGTGTCTCAGCAGTAGAAATGGCTTCTGCTTATGCGACACTTGAAAATGATGGAAATTTTCGGGAACCTACTTGCATTGTTAAAATTACAGATTCAGAGGAAAATGTGATTCTTGAAACAGAAAATCAAGAAATTCCCATTTATAAAATGAATGCCTCACGTATGATGACAGATATGATGGTATCAGTAATACAGGAGGGAACTGGTCGGGGATTAGCTTTAAGTAATATGCCTTGTGCGGGAAAGACTGGAACTACAAATGATAACAAAGATGGATGGTTTGTAGGATATACAAGTTATTATACTACCAGTGTTTGGGTAGGATATGATATGCCAAAAGAATTACCAGGACTTTCAGGCGCAAGTTATCCAGGGAATATTTGGAAAACATTTATGGAGCAGATACATCAAGATATGGAACCCGTAAATTTCTTACCATATATTGATGAAAATAAAGCTCCTCTGGATAATAATGAATATATTGACAGTATACAAAATGAGACAGAAAATGAAGGAATACCACCACAAGAGGGAACTCCAGAAGAAGGAGTACCACCACAAGAGGAAACTCCAGAAGAAGGAGTACCA
>CAJUHG010000002.1:30936-106186 GCA_910586005.1 uncultured Lachnospiraceae bacterium
AGAGGAAACTCCAGAAGAAGGAGTACCACCACAAGAGGAAACTCCAGAAGAAGGAATACCACCACAAGAAGGAGGGGATTCAGGAGAAAATCCACCACAAGAGGGGGGAGAAAATTCAGGAGAAAATCCACCACAAGAAGGAGGAGATTCAGGAGAAAATCCACCACAAGAAGGAGGGGATTCAGGAGAAAATCCACCACAAGAGGGAGGAGAAGATTCAGAAGAAAATCCACCACAAGAAGAAGGAGAAGATTCAGAAGAAAATCCACCACAAGAAGGAGGAGAAGATTCAGAAGAAAATCCACCACAAGAGGGAGGGGAAGATTCAGGAAAGAATCCACCACCAGAGAGAGATGATCACCCTGTAGGAATGGAAAGGAGAATCATGATTGAGTACTTATGTGATAAGTGATATTCATGGCTGCTATAAAGAATTTCTTACAATGTTGGAAAAAATTGATTTTTCTAATAGGGACTATTTAATTATGGCGGGGGATTATATTGATAGGGGAAAATACAATTATGAGATGCTAAAATGGCTGGAGCATTGTCCAAGGAATGTTGTTCTGGTTCGAGGAAATCATGAGGAGGAATTTGTAAAGAATATTGATTTGATGTTTCAGCTTGATAAAAAAGAAGAATTAGCATCTGATTTTACTTCAAATAAAGATGCAATCATATTATATGAATCTGTAAAATACATTTTAAAACAAAAAGACCTTTCAGCCTTATATTTTGATTTGTATGGTACACTTAATAGTCTGTTGGCTTATTCTAATGTTACTTTGGAAGATTTTAGTAGATGGACAGAGATAATCCATAAAATGCCATATTACTTTAAATTAAAGGTTGGAGATAGAAATTGTGTTGTGGTACATGCTGGATATACTGAAAAATTAGAGGATATCAATTCACGATTTTCTAGTTTAGAAGAATTTTATTTATATGCTAGAGAGGAAGGGTATCAACTAGGTGGAAAACAGCATGGAATGATTATAGCAGGTCATACACCCACAATATCTAAAAAGAGTTTTGCTTATAATAAGGGAAAAGTATTCCAATATTATAATAGAGAAATGGATTGTATCTTTTATAATATAGATTGTGGATGTGTATTTCAAGAATGGGAACTAGATGCAAGGCTTGCCTGTATTCGGTTAGAAGATGAAAAAGTATTTTATGTGTGATTGTATTTCATATAGTGAAAGTGTTGGAAATTCTTACTAGTAGGAATTTCCAACACTTTTATATGATAGGAAAGATTTTGGTAGTGTGAAGTATCTAATTTTCCTAAGATCTTTTCTGATGAAAAGATTAGAAAAGTTAATGGGAACTTAAATTGTTAATTTTATAAATTTTCATTTTTCAATGCATCAATCGTATTTTCTTTTTTTATCTTTCGCATGGAGTAAAGCATAGTTGAAAATACGACCAGAAATACACTTCCAACAGCAATGACAATACTATACCAAGGAATAAAGAATTTAATTTCAAGTCCAGCGGAAATGGTGTGGTAAATAAACCAAGTTACAAGAAAGGATACAGGAAGTCCATATAACAATCCTTTAAAGCCATAAAGTAGACATTCAAAGTTCATTATTTTGGTAAATCCTTTTGGCGTCATGCCAATGGATTTCAGCATGGCAAATTCTCGCCTTCGCAGTTTAATATTAGTAGAAATCGTATGAAAGACATTGGCTGCTGCAATAAGGGAAATCAAGATAATAAATCCGAAAGCAAATACATTTACAACTGTTACTATAGCACGGTCACCTTCTGCATTTGCAGCATAATTATATAAAGATTCTGTTGAAATTCCTTGTTCTGTCAAGCGTTTTACCATAGTAGCAAAGACTTCGGTGTAATTTTCACATTGAAAAAATAATCTGACAGCTATATTATCTTTGTAAGGGGCTTCTGGGACATTTGAGTATGTTGTGTCTGGTTCTAAAGTAGAAAAAAAGCTGTCTATAAAACTATAGGGATAAAATAACCGAACACTATCATATTCATTTGGAAAGAAGTCAGGTGCCTGTGAAGTAACTGCACCAATGGAAATAGGTAAGGTAAGGCAAGATTCTTCGATTGGAATTTCGATTTCTTTATTTGAATTATTTTTCCAAAAATTACAATAAAATTCACCTGTTTCAGAATAAATGCCAATATTATCAAAGTAGTATCCTTCTTCTAAACGAGGCAGATATAATACAGGGGCGGCGTGTTCCTTATTATCTAATAAGGAAGGCGTATAGTATCTTTCTTCTATGTTGTTATAATACCAAAGGGAATCTACCATTACTGCAGTAGGATTTTCTTTATTATAAAATACAGCTTCTGATAAATTTTGTTCTTTTAAGTAACTGAGAAAATTGTTATCTTCCAAAAAAACAATGTGAAACGTGGTAAGTGTTTTTTCAAATTCTTGATAAGAGTCTCCCTTTTGCTCTAAAAGCATTTTTTGATAGTCGCGATAATCCTTACTAGTAGAAGCTGTGTTTACAGAACCATTCAGACGCAACTCAGAAGAGTAAGAGGCTGCAGTAACACCTTTCACCTGTGAAAGTTCAGAAAACAAAGTATCTGTAGAATAATTGTTATGAGAAGACTTATTGTAAATAATATCATATTCATAATTTGTAATAACAGAATTTACAGACTTTGTTAGATATGTGCACCAGCTACTAGCAGAAATAAATAACACAATACTCAAAAATAAGGAAATAACGGTAGCTCGATATTTTTTACGATTGCGTTTAAAATTTTTTGTTGCAATCATTCCTTCAAAACCAAAAAGTTTTTCTGTTAGTTTAGAAGTCTTTACTTTACTAGGGCGAATTGCAATATCATCCGTTTGTCGAATGGCATCAATTGCTGATTTTTTCATGGCACGTTTTGCTGGAATATAAGCAGAAATTAAAATGGTCAACAAAGATACACAAATGGCAATTGTCAATGCCCCAAAAGAAGGGTGCAAGGTTAAACTTACTTTATCTGTAGGTCCTAAAATACTTGCAAATCTAGCTAAAGCATAGCCAGAATCTCCAGTAATTCCAAGAATATTAGTCATCATATCTTTAATAAAATAAAAAGTGATACCAATGCCTAAAAGTCCTGACAGAATACCAAAAGGAATGCCAATACAACTTAAAAATAATGCTTCAAATAGTACACTTTTCGTTAATTGTCGTTTGGTAGCACCAATGGAGGCTAACAATCCAAATTGTTTGGTGCGTTCACTGACAGAAATAGAAAAAGCATTATAAATCAATGAAATAGAGCCAAACATAATAATACTAATCAGTATGATACCAAGACCATATAGAACTTGATTGTATCGACTTTCACCAGAATATCCATAAAAGCGCAAAAGGTCATAATTAGTAGTCCAAGTATCAGCCTCTGTTTTTGAAAATAAATTATCTATCATAAGAGTGCAATTTCTTCCAGAAGTAGTGCGAATATATAAATCATAAAGATGGTTAGTATTATTGTCACCCATCGTTAGTGCAGTATAAGCAGGGGCATGATAGGCTTCAAAAGATGGACGTTCATAGAATCCTACGACTTTATAGCTTCTTTTCTCTGTTGGAACAAGATACTCTTGAAAAGAATCAGGATCTTCTGTGATATTATCTTTTGTATTAGAATTTTTTGCAGATTTATTATAATTATTTTTATCTTCCACTTCATTTTGATATTCTACCTGATTATTAAGAAGAGTTCCCTCTTTATCTACTCGATTTCCTAAATTCAGTTCTAGTGTGGAATCCAATTGATAATTAATACCTCCATTTGTAAATAAGTGGTCAGGAAGTAAGAGTTCATTTTTGTTTTCAGGCATTCTCCCTTGTGTCAAATGAATGGGCATCATAGTTGTAAAATCTTGTTGAATGCCATAAACACATAAATAAGGTTTATAATCATTGTTGTAGTCTTTTAGAGCAGAAAATCCAATTAATTCCATAGAAATAGCTTTTTTTACTTGTTTATCTGAACTGATTGTTTCCAGATTTTCTGCTGAGAGACCATATCCTGCCCCATACCAATTTCCTTTTTCATAAATAGTAGATTGGATTAAGTAATGTTGCAAAGAAGAAATACTGATTGTTGTAGCGCTAAACATTGCAGCAGAAAGAATAATTCCTATAATGGTAACAAGTGTGCGAGTACGGTTCTCTTTTAAATTTTTTAAGGTGACTTTTTGAAAAATATTCATGGACGAATCACCTCATCTCTAGTAATTTTACCATCTTCAATGGCAAGAATACGGTTTGCCTGTAGAGCAATATTTTCATCATGCGTAATTATAATTAATGTTTGCTTATATTTTTCATTGGAATATTTTAACAGTTCTATAATTTCTTGACTATTTTTAGAATCAAGGTTTCCAGTAGGTTCATCAGCAAGCACCACAGCAGGAGCATTCATTAAAGCTCTGCCAATGGAAACACGTTGCTGCTGTCCTCCAGATAGCTGATTGGGAAGATGATTTTCTCTTCCTTTTAAGGAAAGAATTTGTAAGAGTTCTTCTAAGCGTTGCTGATTTACTTCTCTTTGGTCCATTAAAACTGGTAAAGTCATATTTTCTATGACATTTAAGACGGGAATTAGATTATAAAATTGATAAATTAAACCTACTTGACGCCTGCGAAAGATAGCAAGTTTTGTTTCATTTTGGGAATAGACATCTGTTCCCTCCATAAATACTTTACCTGAAGTTGGAACATCTACACCTCCTAAAATATGTAGTAGTGTAGATTTACCAGAACCAGAAGGGCCAATAATAGCAAGAAATTCTCCTTTGTGTACAGAAAAAGAAACATCATCTAGTGCTTTTACCTGATTTTCTCCCACACCATAAAGTTTTGTCAGATGTTCTGCTTTTAAAATTTCCATTTTAATATCATCCTCCTATGCCAATCATATTTGTAATTAGGTTTTGTAATGTCTGTTCACTTATACCTGAAAGCAGATGCTGTGACCACCCATTGAAAACACTTTTATTTTACACTCACAAAGTGACAGTGTAGTGACTCTTTTGTGACAATATTGTCATTTATGTGAGAGCCTAGAGTTTTTTATGCTAGGCTTAGGGATATAAATAATCATAACCAAATACTTAATATTAAGAAGCATAGAATTTTATTGTAAATTTGGCTCCGCCTTCTAAGCGATTTTCTGCTTTTAAGGTGCCATTTTGTTGCGATATAATCCTTCGGGAAAGTGCAAGCCCTATTCCTACACTTTGTTCGGAAGCATTTTTTCCTTTATAAAATCGCTCAAACAAGTGTGGTAAGTCTTCTTTCTCAAAGCCTGGACCATTGTCTTCTATAATAATTTCTGTGAATATGGTATTTTCAGAAAAAGTAACTTGAATATGACCATCTAGGGGAGTGTGTT
The DNA here is from genome assembly GCA_910586005.1 of uncultured Lachnospiraceae bacterium. GTDB lineage: Bacteria > Bacillota > Clostridia > Lachnospirales > Lachnospiraceae > Petralouisia. The sequence continues at coordinate 36,337 of CAJUHG010000002.1, forward strand.
CCATACAATTTTTTAAAATATTTAAGAGTGCCTCTGTGGACCAAGAGAAATCACCTATAAATTGTGCATCTTCTGAATGTGGAAGAATGGATAAAGTCTGTCCGCGAAGTTCCATAGGAATAAGAAAAGGTTCTGTGGCATGTTGAATTAATTTTTGTACAGATATAGGTACTTTCTGAAGATGAGCAGTACCAGCATCCATTTTAGACATTTTTAAGAGAGCTTCCACTAGCCAATCAATACGAGAAAGGAGTTGTGTAAGCTCTTGTAACAATTGTTGTTTTCTTGTTGCAGACAAATCTGGTTCTATAAGAAGGGAAAGAATAATATTAGAAGTAGTTAAAGGAGAACGAATTTGGTGAGAGATATCAGCCATAGAATCTGCAAGTAATTTTTTATCTTCTTCTAATGCAGCAGCTTGTTCACTTAGTCGAAGTGTCATTTTGGATAACTCATTTTCTAAAATAGATAATTCGCCCTCTTTGTATTTCTCAAAGTTAATGGGAACTTGATGATGCAACATATTGTCAAGTTCGCAGCTAAGTTGCTCTAACTTGTGATATCTGTGTACAGTAATCCAATAATGGGAAGTAAGATAGCATATAGAAGAAAACAATATCAAATTTCCTGTGAAGAAAGTATAATCATATCCAATATAGGTAAAAAGAATTAGCAGAAAGATATGCCAAAGCAGACTGATTTTAATTTCAGGATTGCGAAAGAATTTCATGGTATCCTCCATTCTATAGAATATATCTAATAGATAAAAGTAGATAGCTAGTCCCCCATTTTATATCCTATTCCACGAACTGTTTTTATTAGAATAGGAGTTTGTGGATGTTCTTCAATTTTTTCTCTTAGTCGTTTGATGTATACAGTTAAGGTATTGTCATTGACAAATTCGCCAGCAATATCCCAAAGAGCATCTAGCAGTTTTTGACGGGATAGGATAATTCCTTTGTTGTTTATAAAATATAAAAGCAGTCGGTATTCCAAGGCTGATAAAATAATCTCTTTTCCATCTTTATAAACAGTTCCACGAACAATATCTACATGAAGATTTTTATATTCTAATAAAGTATTTGCTTTTCCATAACGACGCATAATATTATGAATGCGGGAAACTAATTCACGGGGGCGAAAAGGTTTGGAAATATAATCATCTGCACCTAAATCTAAGCCAGTTACTACACTGTATTCATCTCCAGAAGCACTTAGAAAAATAACTGGAAGATTTGTAGTTGATTTGGCAGCGCGACAAATAGCATAACCAGTTCCATCGGAAAGGGAAACATCTAATAATAGTAAATCAAATTGTTTTGCTGATTTTTCAAGGAGGGAAAGTGCTTTTGCTTGCCCCTCTACTGCAGTAATAGAGAAGCCTTCTTTTTGTAGAAATTCTGTTAAGTTTGTAACAATACTTTTATCATCTTCTACTAACAAGATATGTGTCATATACTTATCAACTCCTAAATGAAATTATTTTTCCTATAGTTTAGCATTTTTGATGGTAGCTTTCAAGATAAGAAAAAGTATTGAGAAGCCTATAAGAATGTGATACTATTTGAAATAAAGATATATAGGGGAGTGCAATAGGAAAAATTTAGGTAATTGCCTATTAGATACTTGCCTGAAAGGAGAAAATATTATGAAAAAATATGGTTTTGGTGTGGATATTGGTGGAACTACTTGTAAAATTGGTTTATTTGAAATCACTGGACAACTACTAGAAAAGTGGGAAATCCCAACAGATACACAGGAGGCGGGAAAAAATATTCTTCCAAATATCGCAAGTTCTTTACAGAAAAAAATGGAAGAAAGAAATATAGAAAAAGAGGAAATAGAGGGAATTGGAGTAGGACTTCCAGGACCAGTATGTGCAGATGGAAGTGTTCCTGTGTGTGTAAATCTTGGTTGGAAAAATATGCATGTGGCAAAAGAGATGGAAACTTTAATGAAGGGAATTATGGTAAAGGCTGGAAATGATGCTAATGTAGCTGCTCTTGGCGAGATGTGGCAAGGTGGTGGTAAAGGCTGTAAGCAGGTGGTTATGGTAACACTTGGCACAGGAGTAGGCGGCGGAATTATTATGGATGAAAAAATTGTAGCAGGAGCCAATGGAGCTGGTGGAGAAATTGGTCATATGACAGTAAATTCCCATGAAACGATTTCTTGCAACTGTGGTAGAAAGGGATGTTTAGAACAATATGCCTCTGCAACAGGAATTACCCGCCTAGCGAAAGAAAGGCTAGCACAAGAACATAAAGAATCTTTGTTGGACAAGGCAGAAGAAATTTCTGCAAAAACAGTATTTGATGCATATAAGGAACAAGATAAGGTTGCAGAGGAAATTGTGGAAAAATTTGCAAGGATTTTGGGTAGAGCTTTGAGTAATATTGCCTGTGTAGTAGATCCAGAAGTATTTGTAATTGGTGGTGGGGTATCGAAAGCAGGAGAAGTATTGTTAGAAGCGATAGAAAAACATTATAGAAAAGTTGCCTTTTCTTCGTGTAAAGATACTAAATTTGCTTTAGCTTCTTTAGGAAATGATGCAGGAATTTATGGTTGTATGAAATTGGTTTTAGAATAAGAAAGAAATCTGTTTCTGTTAGATTGTTGTAAGAGACAATCTGTTTGATACTAAGTTTTAAAATAAAATATCTGTTTCTGTTAAGAAAAAAGAAATTTTTATTACAATTAAGAAAAAGTAAGCCAAGGCAGTGAATTTTAGCCTTGGCTTTTGTTTTTCTATAAGAAAAACCTTATCACGCTAAAGTGTGAAAATATCTTCTCTATAGAAGAACAATAATATGTGCACATGTGCAAATTGTTTCCCTTATTGGATTGGTCTTGCAATCATTACAATATTGTAGTCTTTGCGATAAAGTCGGAGTGGTTTTTCAAGTCTATAACCATCTCCATAATACATAGAAACATGATGAATATTTTTATATCTTCCATTGCTTCCATTTGGTTTACTATAGAAAATTAAGTCTCCTGGTAATAATTGTGAGGCATCTATGCCTGTATAAGAAATAACTTTCCCAGCAGTTTCTAAATGAGCAGCCATAGAAGCGGCTGTGGGAGCCCAAGTGGATTGACCGCCTAATAATGCGGAATCACAGCCATAAGAGCGAAATACAAGAGAGCTACAATCATAATATCCTTCCGTCATGCGGCGTGCTTGACTATAGGTGGAACTGTTTATAATTTGATATCCAATTTTACATGCATTTTCAGCACGTTTATTTGTAACTTTTACTTTTAGATGAAAAGATTTACCATCCACCGTGGCAGTAATCTTAGTATCTCCATAGGAACGGCCAGTGATGGTTCCTGATTTACTTACAGTTGCCACAGAAGATTTTTTAGATTTATAGGTAACTTTACTGCTAGATGAAGTACCGGTAAGAGGAAATTTTTTATGTTCTTTTAAGTTAATTGTTATATGTGTCGTTTTTAATTGAGGATTTGTAATAATTAATGGATGTTTTATTTTCTTTCCATCAGCAGTAATAATAATAGTTGTCTTTCCTGTAGAAGATTTAGCAGTAACAGTACCATTCTGATCAATGGAAGCAAGAGAAGAGTCTTTGATGTTCCACTTAATGTTACTATAAGAAGTCAGTCCTTGTACTTTAATTTTTTTTGTTTTTCCTACAGTTAAAAGGGTATTAGAAGCAGATACTTTAGGATTAGATATTTTGATACTAGTAGGAAAAACAGAAGAGGTACCATCTGTATAGGTTACAGTTGCAGTGATTTTAGCAGAACCAACCTTTTTTCCAGTTACTACACCTTTATGTTTGCTGACACTAGCAATATTAGGAGCAGAAGAGGACCAAATGGTACTTTTAATTTGAGTATCTGGTTTTTGAATATTTTTTAGAGTAAGTGCCTTTTTGGTTTTTACCGCCAATGAAAATTGTTGCTGTTTTACACCACTTTTTATTACTTTTATAGTACAAGAGCGTGTACAAGTAACTAATTTATTGTCAACATAACTAGAACAAAGAGCGTTTAAAGTAACAGTTCCTTCTTTTTTTGCAGTTACTTTACAACTGTTTCCAGAAGTAGAAATCTTTACTACTTGAGAAGATGGGTCTTCAAGTTCAAAGGAGACAGTATCTTTTGCAGATACATTATTTAAATATAAAGTTGTACTGTTTCCTTTCATTAAAGTCTGTGAGGTTCGATTTAATTTATAATTATTCTTTAAAATTGTTATTTTACAAGAAGTTTTTGCTCCAGCTACAGAAGCAGTAATGGTGGTGGTTCCAACTTTTAAACCAGTAATAGTACCATTTTTATTTATTTTAGCAATTTTAGGGTCTGAAGAAGACCAAGTAATTTGATTATCTGGTTTGGCAGAAGCTTTTAGTTGATATGTATTTTCAGTAAAAAGAGTTTTAGATTTTGTAGCAATTTTTATGGAAGGTTTTTTAACAGTAACTTTACAACTCTTTTTTAAACCATTGCAGGAGGCAGTGATAGTAATTGTGCCACATTTTTTTGGTTTTAATTTTCCATTAGAATCTATGGATGCAATTTTATTATCAGAAGACTTCCACTTAATAGGATTTTTGGGAATTGTCTTTGCATCTAGAACAATAGGATTTTTAAGGTATACAGTGGTTTTTGCTTTTAATTTCAAAGAAGGTTTTTTGACAGTAACTTTGCAGGAGGCAGTAACACCATTGACAGAAGCAGTAATTGTAGTAGTTCCAGCTTTTTTAGGTGAAATAGTTCCATCTTTATCAACTTTTGCAATATTGGGTTTAGAAGATTTCCATGTGATAGTTCCAGTAGGAGTTGCAGAAGCCTTTAGCTTTTTAGTTTCATTGGTATATAGAGATAACGTTTTCTTATCTAGGGAGATTGTGTTTTTTACTGTAATAGTACAAGAAGCAGAAATTGTAATAGGGCCTGCTTCTGTATTGAAAGTACAAAAAGCTGTAATAATAGCAGAGCCTGCTTTATGTGCAGTTACAACTCCTGTAGAAGTTATAGAGGCTATATCTGAATGGTCAGAATCCCAAGTAATAGAATTAGAAGAACCTGTATTAGTTGTTAATTGTAAGGTATCACCTGCAGTAAGAGAGTGAGAAGTATAGTTTAAAGTTATATTGGAAGGTTTATTTGTTTCTTCTGATAAATCTTCACTCGAAGCATTTGATTCTTCTAGAGGGATTTCATTTTGATTGGAAGGATTTATCTCTCCAGAGGGATTTTCACTTTGATTGGAAGGGTTTGTTTCTCCAGAGGGATTTTCACTTTGATTGGAAGGATTTGTTTCCTCTTCTTCCTTTCGAGGAGCTGTTGATTCTTCTGGAGAATTTGTATTTTGCTTAGAAAGGCTAGTTGTTTCCTCTTTCAAATTCTCTTCTTGAGAGTTAGCAATAATAGAAGAATTTTGAAGAGAAGATGGAACAGAAGCTGCCAAAGAAGTAAAGGATGTGTCTAACACGAATAGGCAGCTAAAAGCGAGTGTGAAAAATTTCTGAAACTTCATTGTTGTAATGCCTCCTGCGTAAAGTGTTTTATTCCCGCGAGCAACAAGTTAAATAAATGCGCTTGCATGGATATTTGACCTGTTATGTTAATTTTAATCGAATGAAATAATTTATGTTCATATTCTAATTAGAATGAAACAATTATTCTTTAGGGTATTTCCGGTTATAATAATAATCCCTTTTTCCATAAGTTTCAAGACTAGCAAGAAAATTTTTAAAATTTCTTGTATGGATTTTTCCCATAGCTAATTTTTTATGTAAATAAGTACAAGAGATAGATTATGTTAAATATTTGATATGGGAGCCAAAACGATTACCTATCTTAATAGTAGAGATTCACCACAGTCTATGATATAATAATATTATGTGCCTAGAAGCGAAAAAACTATACAGATGAAAAGGAGTATATAATTATGAGTGATAAGAAAAAAAATTTATTTAGTACAATTGTAGTTTCCTTAATAGCAGGGATATGTATTCTTGTATCCATGTTAATTCTTTTTGTGCCCCAAATAGAGGTCAAGGATCTCTGTTATTGTATTTGTGGTTCTGTAGTTGCTTTAGGCATTTACATGATAGTTCGATACTTTATGACTTCAGGGTATGAGAGGTTAAATGAATATGGATTTTCAGAGGGAGTTTTATTTGTATTGTTGGGGATTTGTGGACTGATGAGTGCAGACCGTATTGCATCTTCTTTATTGACAGCAATGGGACTTCTCTTGTTGCTTTCTGGTGTGATTAAATTACAATATGCACTTGATTTAAAGTGCATGGAGGATCGCGCTTGGATTGGATTTTTTGTTGTTACAATCGTGCTTTTAGGCTGTAGTGTTTCTGTTATCTTAAACCCTTTTCAAGATATGCTGTTTTATCAGGATTATACAGCTATAATATTGTTGATAGATGGCATTGTAGAAATTATAAATATATTTTATTTAAATTATAGAACAAAGATTTATCTTAGAACGCTAGAAGAAATGAAACAAGAAGAAGGAAATATTTTTGAAGAAGTGGAAAAATCATCAAATTAGAAATTTTGAAATGTAATAAAAAGATTTGTCATATTCTGGAGATTATTTTACAAAAAATCATCATTTTTTTATCTTGCTTTTTTAGAAAGATAATAATATAATAATTAGGCATATATAGTATTATAAAATATTATATGTACTATATTTAGTGTTTTGGAGGATAAAAAATGAAGATTATCAAAAGAAGTGGCAAAGAAACAGGCTTTGATTCGAGTAAGATTATAGATGCAGTTGCAAAGGCGAATCAAGAAGTAGCAGAAAGTGAAAGGTTGTCTCAAGAGCAGATTGAGGTAATTGCAAGAAGAATTTCAAAGTTTTGTGAGAATATGGAGCGGATTTACAATGTAGAAGAAATTCAGGATATGGTGGAAAATGAGATTATGAATTACAAAGCGTTCCAAGTTGCCAGAAAGTATATTACTTATCGTTACAAACGTGCACTGGTGCGTAAGTCTAATTCCACAGACCAACAAATTTTAAGTTTAATTGAATGTAATAATGAAGAAATTAAGCAGGAAAATTCAAACAAAAATCCTATTGTCAATAGTGTACAACGTGACTATATGGCAGGAGAGGTTAGTAAAGATATTACCAAACGTTTTTTACTTCCAGAAAAAATTGTACATGCTCATGAAGAGGGAATTCTTCACTTTCATGATACAGATTATTTTGCGCAACATATGCACAATTGTTGTCTGGTGAATTTAGAGGATATGTTGCAAAATGGAACAGTTATTAGTGAAACCATGATAGAGCGCCCCAAAAGCTTTTCTACTGCATGCAATGTAGCAACACAGGCAATTGCACAGATTGCTAGTTCTCAATATGGTGGTCAAAGTATTACTTTATCTCATTTAGCACCTTTTGTAGAGGTTAGCCGACAAAAATTAAGAAAAATGGTACGAGAGGAATTTGTGGCAGCATGCTTACCTTTGACAGAAGAAAAAATAAATGAAGTGGCAGAAATGCGTGTGAGAGAAGAAATTTGTCGAGGTGTGCAAATGATACAATATCAGGTAATTACCTTGATGACTACCAATGGGCAGGCGCCTTTTGTAACAGTATTTATGTATTTAGATGAAGTTGCAGAGGGAAGTTTAAGAGATGATTTAGCATTAGTAATCAAAGAAATGCTTTTACAGCGAATGCAAGGGGTAAAAAATGAAAAAGGGGTTTATATCACACCTGCTTTCCCTAAATTGATTTATGTGTTAGAGGAAGATAATATTAAAGAGGGAACTAGATATTGGGAAATTACAAAACTTGCTGCAAAATGTACAGCAAAGCGAATGGTTCCAGATTATATTTCTGAGAAGGTCATGAAAGAGAATAAAGAGGGAAACTGTTATCCTTGTATGGGGTGTCGTTCTTTTCTTACGGTTTATAAAGACAAGGAAGGGAATCCTAAATTTTATGGAAGGTTTAACCAAGGAGTAGTAACTTTAAATTTGGTGGATGTGGCTTGTTCTTCTAAAAAAGATAAGAATAAGTTCTGGGAAATTTTAGAGGAACGTATGGAATTGTGTAAAGAAGCGTTGATGCTCCGCCACAATCGTTTGAAAGGCACACCTTCAGATGTAGCACCAATTTTATGGCAATATGGAGCGCTTGCTAGATTAAAAAAAGGAGAAGTTATAGATAAATTACTGTATCATGGATATTCTACAATATCTCTAGGCTATGCAGGGCTTTGTGAATGTATCAGATATATGACAGGAAAATCCCATACAGATCCAGAAGCTACCCCTTTTGCTTTAGAGATTATGCAACGTATGAATCAAGCTTGTAAAAAGTGGGAAAAAGAGACAACCATTGCATTTAGTCTTTATGGAACTCCTTTGGAATCTACTACCTATAAATTTGCAAAATGTTTACAAAGACGTTTTGGAATTATTGAGGGTGTAACAGATAGAAATTATATTACCAATAGTTATCATATCCATGTGGCAGAAGAAATGGATGCATTTAGCAAACTGACCTTTGAAGCACAATTTCAAAAATTATCACCTGGTGGCGCAGTAAGTTATGTGGAAGTACCTGATATGCAGGGAAATATTGAGGCAGTATTAACAGTAATGCAACATATTTATGATAATATTATGTATGGAGAGTTAAATACAAAAAGTGATTATTGTCAAATTTGTGGATATGAAGGGGAAATTAGAATTGTATCAGACAAAGATGGAAAATTGGTATGGGAGTGCCCCAATTGTCAGAATCAAGATGAAAGTAAAATGAATGTTGCTCGTAGAACTTGTGGATATATTGGAACTCAGTTCTGGAATCAGGGGAGAACACAAGAGATTCAGGAACGTGTATTGCATTTATAAATTTATGGAGCAAATATTATGAATTATGCAAATATCAAAAAGGTGGATATAGCAAATGGAACAGGGGTAAGAGTTTCTTTGTTTGTCTCTGGTTGTACACATCATTGTGTAGGATGTTTTAATAGGGAAACTTGGGATTTTAAATATGGAACAGAATTTACAAAACAGACAGAAGGAGAATTGCTACAAGCGTTAAAGCCAACCTATATCGCAGGTTTATCGCTTTTGGGAGGAGAACCTTTTGAACCAGAAAATCAAAGAGCATTACTTCCTTTTTTAAAAGTTGTGAGGGGCACATATCCTGAAAAAAATATATGGTGCTATACAGGATATCTTTTTGAACAAGAATTATTGCAAAATAGCAGAGCAAGATGTGAAGTGACAGATGAAATACTTTCATTGATAGATGTGTTGGTGGATGGAGAATTTGTACAAGAACAGAAGAATATTTCATTAAGATTTCGGGGTTCTTCTAATCAGCGAATTATTGATGTACAAGAAAGTTTAAAAACAGGCAGAAATATTTATATGATGATATCATAAATAAGAAAATTTTAAGATAATTTTTGCAAAAGATGAAAGACATAAGCGAGTATAGACAATAAAATAAGGAAAGTGATATAGAGGATGAGGGTTGAGAAGAAACAAATAGAGAAAGAGTATTATAAAATTGTTCTAGTAAATATTCAGATGGATGAATATAAAATATTAAAAGGTCCAGAAGAGGAACAAATATTAACTCGTGTTTTGCAAGATGATTATCATTCCACAAAATATGAAAAAATGCTTCAACTTCTTGCTTGGGAGTTAGTAGAGAAGGAATATCGGGAGGATTTTTGCTCTATATTTTCTTTGAAAAATATATGTAAAGAATTTCAGAATGGAAAGGCTTTTATAAAATATTCTTATTTAAGAAATATTAAAGAAGAAAAACAAATGGTGCATACTAGAGTGTATCCAAGAACCATACAAGGAGAGGAGTTGAAAGAATTTATGATATATGTTACCGTATAATCTGTAACAAATTTTAGAAACGAGGAATGCAAATGGCAAAAAGAAAGCAAAAAAGAAAACTAAGAATGATAATAGGTGGCATAAGTGGTGTGATTTTATTACTGCTTGCAATTTATTTAGGGTTTGCTTTTTATTTTAGCAATCACTTTTTCTTCCGCAGCAGAATTAACAATTGGAAAATAGGTGGAATGAGCCTAGAAAAGGCAGAAGAAAAAGTTGGTGATAGTGTGGAAGACTATTTGTTGACAGTATTTGACCGCGAGGGAGAAAAACACCATATCTATGGACAGGAAATAGGATGTGAGTATGTGCCAGATGGATCTATAGAGAAATTGTTAAAAACCCAAGAACCTTTCTGGTGGATAACGGCTATTTTTCATTCAGAAGATAATCAAGTGCCTATTACAATGAAATATGAAGAGGAATTGATTGCTGATGCAGTAAATGGAATGGACTGTTTTAAGAAGGAAAATATTATAAAGCCCCAAAATGCAGAAATTAAATTGGGGGAAGAGGGTTATTATGTAGAGCCAGAACAACCAGGAACAGAAATGGTTTTTGAAAATGTGCTAGAAAAAGTAAAACAGGCAGTTTCTGCAGGAGAGAATAGTATTACACTTACAGATGAGGATTATGTAAATCCAGAAATTACAAAGGAAAGCACTATCATTACAGATACCATAGACCGCATTAAAAAGTATGAAAATGCTGAAGTTAATTATGAAATCAAAGATTATGAAGAAAAATTAGACAAAGAACAAATTCGGCAGTTTATTCAACTTGGTGATAATTATGAGGTTTCTCTAAAAGAAGATCAGATAGAAAGATATGTGCAAGATCTTGCAAGTAAATACAATACTTATGCAGATGTGCGTTCTTTTAAAACTTCCGCTGGTGATACAATAGAAATTGGTGGTGGTGATTATGGTTGGATTGTAAATAAGCCCAAAGAAGCTGAACAATTAAAAGCAGATTTAGAGGCAGGTGTTCCTGTTAGTCGTCCACCAATTTATTCACAGCGGCCATTTGTAGAAGGAAAAGATGATATTGGAACTACCTATATAGAAATTGATTATACCAAACAACATCTTTGGTATTATGAAAATGGTAGTTTGGTAACAGAAACAGATGTGGTAACAGGAAATATCAGTAGAAATAATGGGTCACCAGATGGTGTCTTTAAAATTGTTTATAAAGAAAGTCCTGCCGTATTGAAGGGGGAAGATTATGAATCAGATGTTACATATTTTATGCCTTTTGCTTATAATGTGGGAATTCATGACGCCTCTTGGAGAAATGGAAAATTTGGTGGGGAAATTTACAAAAGCAGTGGTTCTCATGGATGTATCAATGCACCCTTGGAAGTAGCACAAATGCTTTATGAAAAAGTGCAAGTGGGAACACCTGTGATTGCTTACTACAGAGAAAAAGTAGAATTGACAGCAGAAAATGCTAAAATATCTAATGCATTTTCTTATGTGGCGCCAGAAAATGGGGAAGACAGATGAAAGAGATAGATATCTATGGAACAATTGGTCCAGCTTGTGCAAAAGAAGAGATTTTAAAAAAAATGTTTATATTTGGTATGACAGGGATTCGGGTAAATCTCTCACATGTGATGCTAGAGGAATGTGAGGAATGGATTCAGATAATAAAAAAATCTGCTGCACAAGCTGGTATCATCCCCAAAATTCTGATGGATTTGCAAGGACCAGAGCTTAGAATTGGTAATTTGATACGACCTATTTTATTGGTAGAGGGGAAAATAGTATCTCTTAGAAAAAATCCATTACCTGTTTATCAGGTAAATAAAGAAACAATTCCACTTCCACCAATTATATTTGATTATTTAAAAAAGAGACAATTAATATTACTAGATGATAGTAAAATACAACTTGAAATAGTAGATAAAGAAGAAGATTTTGCAAGTTGTAAAGTGATACGGGGAGGTATGTTGCAATCTAGGAAAAGTATTGCCATGCCAGAAATAAATTTGCATTTGCCTGTTTTAACAGAAAATGACAAGAAAAATATCCATATGGCAAAATATTATGGAATTACAGGTGTTATGTTACCTTTTGTTAGACAGGCAGAAGATTTAAAATATTTAAAACAGGAATTACAAGATGCAGATGTAGATGATATAGAAATATTTGCCAAAATAGAAAATTTAGAGGGTATTAAAAATTTAAAGGAACTTATTCCATATTCAGATCAGATTGTAATTGCCAGAGGAGATTTAGGGAATCAGATGCCTTTGTGGGAATTGCCAGCAGTACAAGCTGATATTGCAAGACAATGTCAACAAGTAGGAAAACCTTATATGGTAGTGACTCAAATGCTTGCATCTATGGAAAAACATGCAATTCCTACAAGAGCAGAAGTATCTGATATTTTCCGCGCAGTAATAGAAGGAGCTTCTAGTGTGATGGTAACAGGAGAAACTGCCATAGGGAAATATCCAGTGGAAGTGATTCAATATCTCGCGAATACAGTAAAATCTGCAAATTATTATCGCCTTTCCCATCTACCACTTGCACCACAGGGAAGTACTAACCCATTGGAGGAAACAGGAAGTCCTATTTCTTGAGCATCTACAGTCCCATGAAATCTTTTTAACTCTGTTCCTAACATATAGGCAAGAACTGCAGGTTGTAATCCTGTAGTATAGGAATTAATTAGAAAAAATAGTGGGTGGTCAGTGAGAAGTTGAGTACAAAGTTTTATCAAAGGATATAGATTGTCCTCAATTTTCCAAATTTCTCCCTTGGGTCCTCTACCATAAGAAGGAGGGTCCATAATAATAGCATCATACTGATTGCCACGACGAATCTCACGTTCTACAAATTTCACACAGTCATCTACAATCCAGCGAATAGGAGCCTCTGACAGACCAGAGGAAACAGCATTTTCCTTTGCCCAATAAACCATTCCTTTGGAGGCATCCACATGAGTGACACTAGCTCCAGCAGCGGCAGCGGCTAGTGTGGCACCCCCTGTATAGGCAAAAAGATTTAAGACTTTTATAGAATGCTTTGCATGTCTTATCTTTGCGCTAAACCAATCCCAGTTTACTGCCTGTTCTGGAAAAAGTCCTGTATGTTTAAAACGAAAAGGTTTTAAATGAAAAGTCAAAGAATTGTAATGAATCTCCCATTGTTCAGGTAAATGAAAAAATTCCCATTCTCCCCCACCTTTTTTACTGCGATGATAATGTCCATTTTTATGTTTCCAGCCTTTGTGGGTTTTTGGAGTATCCCAAATAACTTGTGGGTCTGGTCTTATTAAGATATAGTTTGTCCAGCGTTCTAATTTTTCACCTTTGGAACAATCAATCACTTCATACTCTTTCCAATTATCTGCAATCCACATAAAAGTGTTTCCTTTCTAGGCTTTAAATTTTTATTTGTTCTCTTATTATTCAATCAGACACTTATATTGTCCTCTAAATTATATAGCTGGATTTTAGTAGCGTCAACCAGAATCATCAATTCTAACAATTTTAATAAGTAAAAATGCTATCATGATAGTACAGATTGAATCTATTAGATAGAGATGCTATAATATACAAGAATAGTAATAGAAATTGCTATTATTTACTGAATAATAAGATGATTGGAGGAAAAAGATGATTAATGATATACACCTTGGACCATTAACAATCCATTTATATGGTGTTATGGTGGCAATTGGCTATATGAGCGCATTGCTTATTAGTGAGCATCGTGCAAAAAAACAGGGCTTAAACCCTGATATTTTATTTGGAATATTTTGGTGTGCTGTGATTGGAGGGGCTGTAGGAAGCAAACTTCTCTATTATACAGTTAATATCAAAGATATTTTAAGAGATCCTTCTATTTTATGGAATTTACAAAATGGATGGGTGGTATATGGTGGAATCATTGGTGGTGTTGTTTCAGGTTTGGGATATTGCCACTATAAGAAGGTAGATTTTCTTCGTTACTTGGATTTGGTTCTCCCAGCAGTGGCTTTTGCACAAGGATGTGGGCGTATGGGTTGCTTTTTTTCAGGTTGTTGTTATGGAAGGGAAACAGATTCTGTATTTAGCATTCAATATTGGCAGTCAGATTATGCTCCAAATGGTGTAAAATTAATTCCTACTCAGATTTATTCTAGTATTGGAGATTTTGCAATGGCATTTATTTTAATGATATATGCTAAACGAGAACCCAAAAAGGGAAAAATTACAGCAGTGTATTGTATCCTTTATAGTATTGGAAGGTTTATAATTGAGATTTTTAGAAATGATTACCGAGGGGCGTTTGGAATATTGTCTACTTCACAGTTAATTTCTATTTTTATTTTAATATTAGGAATAGTGGTATTTTTATGGGCAGAAAAACGTACTGTTTAATTATTTTCCTTCTTCTCAAAATATAATATCTTAGAGGGTTTCTTAATCTTAGGACTTTATAAATTAGAAATATTACTTCACTCTTGCAAACTTTCTATTGTCATAAATAAAAATGTTCATCTTCTTTTTGATATAAAAGAAGATGGACATTTTTTTCTATCAAGAAAGAGTTTATTATGTGAAGGTGTGAAAGTATCTTCTCGATAGAAGAAAACATGATATGTGTGTTACCTATATTGTTGTTTCAACAATATAGTATTTATATAATATAAAAATAATAAAGAAATTGTTAAAATAAAAGTTGACAAACCCCAAAAATGCTGTTATTATAAAAATATAAACTTTTGAAACAACAATTCATTATAAAAATATTTTTGAAACAAAAGTATGGATTGCAAAAGTAAAAAAAGATGATAAAATGAAAGGAGTAGGTGAATTATGAAGTAAAAGAAAAAGAAAACATAGTTATCGTTTGATTATGTTTTCTCAGGAGGTATTACAATGGATGCAATGGAACAGCGCAGAAATTTAATTGTGGATTTGGTGAATCAGAGCGGAAATATAAGTTTTGCACAGTTAAAGAAAAAAATTCCCCAAATATCTGAAATGACACTGCGCACAGATTTAAAAGCTCTTGATGAAGCAAAACGAATTGTTCGGGTGCATGGAGGAGCGAAGTCGGTAGATGTTGTAATAGGTACTGATGATATGTTAAGCCGGAGATTAGTAAGAAATATAGAAGCAAAACAGTTGATTATACAAAAAGCACTAAAACTTATTCGGAAAGATACAACTATTTTTTTGGATTCTGGCAGTACAACAACAGCACTGGCCTCATGTATACCAGATCAGTCAAATTTAATTTATACCAATTCTTTAACTTGTGCAGTAGAACTCTGCAAATTAATGAACCCAAAGGTACATGTTCTTGGAGGAAGCATTAATCAATATAGTATGAGTATTTGTGGGATTCATGCGATTCAAGATATATTAAGAATTAACTTTAATCAAGTATTTATGGGAGTTACTAGTTATTGTGAACAGACAGGATTTAGTTGTGGTGTGGATGAAGAAGCAGTTTTAAAAAAAGCTGTTATGAATCAAGCAGAACAATCCATTATTTTAATGGATTCTACGAAGGTAGGTGTCAAAAGTACCTATACAATTTGCGAATTGTCTGATGTAGATATTATTATTTCTGATGACAATCTACCAGAAGAATTTTTAGAAGATTGTAAGAAATATAAAGTACAAGTTATTTAGAAGAAAACTGATGTGGACATTTTCATTTTGTCTTTCAAGAGTAAACGAACTTAAGTAATTGTGATATTAATGATTTTTTCATTTCCTATTGTCTTCTTGTGATGGGGATACACTATGTAAAGAATGGTAATTTCACAATTACTTAATAAACGAACGAAGAAGGAGAAAATTAATGAAAAATGGTGTTCAACGTTTTGGTAAATTTCTCTCAGCAATGATTATGCCCAATATAGGTGCATTAATTGCATTTGGTTTTCTAGCTGCATTTTTTAATAGCAGTGGATGGATTCCACATGAGGGATTTGCCACAATCTTTTCAGCAATTTTAGTTTATTTAATTCCAATTTTAATCGCAGCAACAGGTGGAAGATTGGTTGGTGGAGAACGTGGCAGTATTGTCGCTGCAATTGCAGTTGTGGGTGCAATTATGAGTGACCCCAATACTACGATGTTAATGGCAGCTATGATAATGGGACCCTTAGCAGGTTTTTGCATTAAGAAATTTGATGAGGCAATGGAGGACCATATGCCAGCAGGTTTTGAGATGCTTATCAATAATTTTTCTGTTGGTATTATTGGTATGTTATTGGCTATGTTGGGTTTTGTTGCAATTGGTCCTTTTATGAATTTAATTCTTAGTATCTTGGCAGCAGGAGTTAATTTTTTAATTACGCATGGTGTATTACCACTGATTGCTGTTTTTATTGAGCCAGCAAAAGTATTATTTTTAAATAATGCAATCAATCATGGTATTTTTACCCCTATTGCGACTGCACAGGCAGCAGAAACAGGAAGATCTATTATGTATATGCTAGAATCAAATCCAGGTCCAGGTCTTGGTGTGTTATTGGCATATATGTTCTTTTGTGAAGATAAGAAAACGAAACAGTCTGCTCCAGGTGCAGTGATTATCCATTTATTAGGCGGTATTCATGAGATTTATTTTCCTTATATCTTAATGAATCCTTTTATAATTATTGGTCCCATTTTAGGTAACGTTGCAGCAATTTTCTGGTATAATTTAACAGATTGTGGTTTGGTAGGGCCTGCTTCTCCTGGTTCCATTATTGCATATTTAATGATGACGCCAGGAAATAAAATGCTTCCAGTTATTGTAGGTGTGCTAATAGCTACTGGTATTTCTTTTGGGATATCTTCTGTTATGATTCGTATGTCTAAGGGAAAGAGTTTAGAGGAGGCACAAGAACAAGTTGCAAGTCGGAAAGCAGAAGCAAAAGGACAAAGTACAGGAAATACAACAGTTGTTAAGGCGGAAGGTGTAAGAAAAGTGGTATTTGCTTGTGATGCAGGTATGGGTTCTTCTGCTATGGGTGCAACAAAGTTTAGAAATAGAGTAAAAGCAAACAGACCTGACTTGACAGTTATTAATTCATCTGTAGATACAATTCCAACAGATTGTGATATTGCAGTTGTTCAGGTTACCTTAGTGGAGCGTGCAAGAAAATGTGTACCTCATGCACAGATAGTAACCATCAATAATTTTTTGGCAGATCCTGCCTTAGATGCGTTATTTGAACAATTAACATCAAAAGAAGATGTACAACAAAATAAGAATCTTCCAAAACAAAAAATAGAAGAAATTGTATCAGAGGTTGCATCTTCTGATGATAAGAAACAAATACTAGTAAGAGATGGAATCAAATTGAATTTAAAGACAGTTTCTAAGGAAGAAGCTATTCAAGCAGCAGGGGAACTTTTGGCAGAACTTGGCTATGTAGATGCATCTTATGTGGATGCAATGCAAGAGCGTGAAAAGATTGTAACTACATATATGGGCTTAGGTGTGGCAATTCCGCATGGAACTTCGCAGGCAAAAGGTACTGTGAAAAAAACGGGTATTGTATTGTTGCAATATCCAGAGGGTGTTTCATTTGGAGATGAAAAAGCACAGCTTATATTTGGTATTGCAGGTGTTGGCAATGAACATCTGGATTTATTAGAAAAAATTTGTGGTATGTTAGAAGAGGAAGATATTTTGGAAACCTTCAAGATGACAGCAGATATAGACTGGATATTAAGACAGTTAAATTAGCAAAATTACTAGAATGTAAGAACAATTTTAGCGTTCTTATAATAGGGCGCATACCATGCAGGGCATAGTATTTTATTAGATATAGATTGTATTTGAGATAATTAAATTTAGGAGGAAATGAAATGAAAGTAAAAGGTGTTAGACTTCATGGTGCACATGATATTAGATTAGAGGAATTTGAGCTTCCTGAGATAAAAGAAGATGAAATTTTAGTTAAAGTTGTCAGTGATAGCATTTGTATGTCTACTTGGAAAATGGTGCAAGCTGGTAAAAATCATAAGCGTGTGCCAGAAAATGTAGCAGAACATCCTGTTATTATTGGACATGAATTTACGGGTGATATTGTAAAAGTTGGGGAAAAATGGAAAGATAAATTTCATGAAGGAAAGAAATTTGCGCAGCAGCCCGCAATTCCAGGGCAAATGGAATCTCCAGGATATTCCTATGAATTTTTTGGAGGAGCTTCCACTTATTGCATTTTTCCAAATGATGTTATTGAAAAAGGTTGCATTTGGGAATATGATGGAGATAGCTACTTTGAGGCATCTCTTGGTGAACCTATGAGTTGTTGCATTGGTGGATATCACAGTAATTATCACACAGAGCATCTTTCCTATGAACATAAGATGGGTACCTTAGCTGGAGGAGATATTTTGATACTTGGTGGATGTGGTCCTATGGGACTTGGAGCAGTAAGTTATGGCCTAACCTTTGAAAATAAGCCAAAACGAATTGTTGTTACAGATATCAATGATGCTAAGATTGCCAGAGCAAAAGAAGTAATTTCAGAGGCAGAAGCGAAAGAGAAGGGTGTAGAACTTCATTATGTTAATACAGCGAATATGGAAGATCCAGTGGCTGAACTTCGTGCGATTACAGAAGGGGTAGGATATAGTGATGTGTTTGTATATGCTCCTGTACAGAGTATTGCAGAGATGGGAAATCGTCTGCTTGCAGTAGATGGGTGTTTAAATTTCTTTGCAGGTCCTACAGATACACAATTTTCTGCAAGTATGAACCTCTATGATTGCCATTATGCAAGAACTAAAATTATGGGGTCTACAGGTGGCAATACAGAAGATATGAAGGAGGCCATTGAAAAATCAGCAAAAGGTTTGATTAATTCGGCTGTTATGGTAACTCATGTAGGTGGAATAGATTCTATTGTTGATACAACCAATCATTTACCAAATATTCCAGGTGGTAAGAAATTAGCTTATATTCAATTTGATATGCCAATGACAGCAATTGAAGATTTTGGAAAATTAGGAGAAAAAGATCCCTTCTTTAAAAAATTAGATGAATGTTGCAAGCGAAACAAAGGTCTTTGGTCAAAAGAGGCAGAAGACATGTTGTTTGAACATTTTGGAGGAGTACAGTCATGATTTATACGGTTACCTTTAACCCATCCTTGGATTATATTGTATCCATGAAGGGATTTGAAATGGGTATGACAAACCGAACCACTGGGGAACAAATATTCCCTGGTGGCAAGGGAATAAATGTATCCATTGTGTTAAACAATCTAGGAATAGAAAATACTGCCTTGGGATTTACTGCAGGCTTTACAGGAGAACAGATTGAAAAAGAAAGTCGGAAAATGGGAGTAATCACAGATTTTATCCAAATAGAACATGGATTTTCTCGTATTAATGTCAAATTAAAAGATTATGATGGTACAGAAATTAATGGTATGGGACCAGAAATTGACCAAGATGCGATAGAGAAATTATATGAGAAATTAGAGAAATTAGAAGAAGGAGATGTATTAGTATTAGCTGGTAGCATTCCAAAAAGTTTACCAGATTCCATCTATAAAAATATTATGGAGCGTCTTCAAAAAAAGGGAGTATTATTTGTAGTCGATGCAACAAGAGATTTGTTGTTAAACGTATTAGAATATCACCCATTTTTAATTAAACCTAATAATCATGAACTTGGAGAAATCTTTGAAGTAGTGTTACAAACAAGAGATGAGGTGGTTCCTTATGCAAGAAAACTACAAGAAAAAGGTGCCAGAAATGTTTTGGTATCTATGTCGGGACAGGGAGCTGTTTTAGTGGATGAAACAGGAGAAGTATATACACTTCCTGCACCAAAAGGAACCTTAGTAAATGCAGTAGGAGCTGGAGACTCTATGGTAGCTGGTTTTTTGGCAGGTTGGACAGAAAAGAAAGATTATAATTATGCATTTCGCATGGGAATTTCAACCGGAAGTGCTAGTGCTTTTTCAGAATTGCTAGCAACCAGAAAAGAAGTAGAAAAAATAATTGCAACTTTGGAAAAATAAAAAAATAAGAAAGAGGATGATTAATAATGAAAGAATTTAATTATGTTATTACAGATGCAGAAGGGATTCATGCTCGACCAGCAGGGGAATTGGTAAAGAAAGCAAAAGAGTACATATCTTCTATATCCATTATCAAAGAAGGAAAAAAGGCAGATGCCAAAAAACTTTTTGGAGTGATGGGACTTGGTGTAAAACAGGGAATGGAGATTACAGTACAAGTAGAAGGTGAGGATGAAGAAACTGCAGCAGCAGCTATGGAGACATTTTTAAAGGAAAATTTATAAAATGAAACTATTTTGACCCTGACTATCGGGTGGAACTTCCCTTGGAATTTTAGGAAGCAAAATTCAAGAGAACTCTTTCCTGTTGACGGAGAGCAGGGGTGCATAGATGAAATTATCATGTTTTGCATGATATGCACCCCTGTAAAATTTCCTATAAATCTTCACGCCTGCTTAGCAGGTACTATCGCCTAAGAAAATCAATTGTTATAAGTAGAGAGGAGGGTTTTATATATGGAAACATATAAAGGGAAAAGTGTATTTGGAGGTATTGCCATTGGCAAATTACACATCTACAATAAGAAAAATTTGCAAGTGAAACGCAAGCATATTGAAACAGAAGAAATAGAGAGAGAAGTAGAACGCTTTCATAAGGCAAGGGAAGATGCAATTGCGCAACTTGTGGAACTTTATGAAAAATCAATCTCTTCTGTAGGAACTTCAAATGCAGCCATTTTTGAAATTCATCAAATGATGCTGCAAGATGATGATTATATTGAATCCACAGAAAATATGATACAAACGCAGCAAGTAAATGCTGAATATGCAGTGGCTATGACTAGTGATAATTTTGCAAGTATGTTTGCTGCAATGGAAGATGACTATATGAAAGGGCGTGCAGCAGATGTCCGTGATATTTCAGAAAGAGTATTGCTGATTTTAACTGGACAAGAATCTGATTGTATTGATACAGAAGAACCTGTGATTGTTGTGGCAGATGATTTAGCACCTAGTGAAACAGTTCAAATGGATAAATCCAAAGTTTTGTCTTTTGTTACAGTACATGGTTCTACCAATTCTCATACTGCAATTTTAGCAAGAACAATGGGGATTCCTGCACTGATTGGAACTCCCATTCCATTGGAGGATTCTATCAATGGAAAATTAGCAATTGTAGATGGTGATACAGGACAGATTTATGTGGAACCAGATGAAGAAACTTTTGCAATGATGCAAGAAAAATATAAAGTAATTCAGACGAAAAAAGAACTGTTGCAGACATTAAAAGGTAAGGAAACAGTAACTTTAGATGGGCGTCGCATTATGCTTTATGCAAATATAGGTAATTATAAAGACTTATCTTTGGTATTAGAAAATGATGCGGAAGGAATTGGGCTATTTCGCAGTGAATTTTTATATTTAGAGGGTGATACTTATCCAACAGAAGAAGAACAGTTAAAAATTTATCGTGCTGTAGCAGAAACAATGGCTGGGAAGCGTGTAATTATTCGTACGTTGGATATTGGCGCTGACAAACAAGCAGATTATTTTGAATTACCCAAAGAAGAAAATCCAGCGATGGGGTGTCGGGCAATTCGTATTTGTTTGACTAGGCCAGAAGTTTTTAAGACGCAACTTCGAGCACTATTTCGGGCAAGTGCTTTTGGTAAAATTGCAATTATGTATCCAATGATTACTTCTTTATCAGAAATTACTAAAATTAAAAATATTGTAGAAGAAGTAAAACAGGAATTGACAGAAGCAGGTGTTCCTTTTGGCAATCCAGAACAAGGAATTATGATTGAAACACCAGCAGCAGTTATTATTAGTGATCAGTTGGCAAAAGAAGTAGATTTCTTTAGTATTGGAACAAATGATTTAACTCAATATACATTAGCAATTGATCGGCAAAATGCACAACTAGATGAATTTTATGATCCTCATCATCAAGCAATCTTGCGGATGATTGCAACAACAGTAGAAAATGCACATAAAGCAAATATCTGGTGTGGAATTTGTGGAGAACTTGGTGCAGACCCAGAGTTAAGTAAATTATTTTTGTCTATTGGTATAGATGAATTAAGTATGTCCCCTGGAAATCTTTTATTTATTAGAAAAATAATTCGTGAAACAAATATATTAGAAGAGGGAGAAGCAATTAGAAAACAGTTTCTATAATAGTTCCCAAGGTGTATGATAAGAGAAATAATATCATACACCTTTTTTATATGATATACCTTTTTTTTGATTGTGTTGTAAATCGGGATGTGTTATACTATATGTATAAAAGCGAAAGCATTTGCCTGAAAAACTTCAAAGAAAAAAGGCATTTGCTATTATATTTTTGCGCAAAAATGCCGAAAAAACTAATAAAATATTATGCATGATGATGAAGCAAGGAGGAGTGAACTATGTACAAAGAAATTGCCCGAAGGCTAATGGCACTGTTTTTGAGTATTTGTATGATTGCTGGTATGATAGATTTAACCAGTTTTACAGTACGGGCAGCAGGCTTGAGCTTTGAAGATGATGGCACAAACTGGTTTTTTGAATATCCAGATATAGTAACCTATACAGGAGGCGCATTGGAGCCAAAAGTAACAATATATCCAGTAACAGATGGTGTCAAGGGGACACCATTAACAGAAGGAGCTCATTATAATCTTACATATTCCAATAATACGAACTTTGGGACAGGTACGATTACCATAGAAGGAATGGGAGATTATGCGGGAAGTTTAGTAACAGAAACTTTTCAAATTCAGCGAAAGAATTTGTCGGGTAATGCAACTCTTGCTTCGATTGATACTCAAAAATATCATGGAGTTCCAGTAGTGCCTCAAATTACTGTGACAGATACAGATAGAAAAGTAGAGTTACAAGGAACTTATTCTACTTCTGCTGTGGCAGGTTATGATTATTATTATTCTATTGCTAATAATAATGGTCCAGGTACTGCAACCATACAAGTGACAGGATGTGGAAATTATACAGGAGCACTTACAGGAAGTTTTGAGATAGTAGCTCTTGAAGAGGCATTGTTAAACATTGATATTAAACCTAGTGCTCCTTATTGGAATGGTTCAGAAATAGAACCAGCCGTAACTGTAACATATGATGGAACTTCACTGGTAGAGGGAACTGATTATAACAAACAGTTTGCCAATAATGTGAAGGCTGGTACAGGTGCAACTGTAATTATAACAGGAATCAATGATTATGCTGGTTTGGAGAAAACAGCAACATTTACAATTTTAAAACGATTTAATAGAGATCCAATTAATGTAGACCCTATTGATCCTCAGCCATATACAGGACAGCAGGTAACTTTAAAACCAGAACAAATTAAAGTATATGATCCAGATTATGATGCACCTTTAAGACCTGTGGATGAGAATGGGGAAGGAGATTATGAAATCTCTGGACATGGTGCTAATATCAACAAAGGGGAAGGCGCCGGAACCGTAACGATTCGAGGATTAGGTGCTTATAGTGGTACCAAAACGATTACTTTTGATATTGTATCAGCAGATATGAGTAATGTGGATATAAATGTGGATGATACGGACTGTATCTATGATGGTACAGGTAAAGTACCAAAGGTTACTGTAAGTAGTGGTACAGTTATTTATGAGATAAATAAAGACTATACCATAAAAACCAGTAATGATGCAAATGCTGGTACAAATACAGCAATACTTACAGTAAGTCCTGTACTTGGAGGAAAATTAGATGGGCAACCTCGTACCTTGAATTATACCATTCATCCAAGACCTTTATCTGATCCTGAAGTTACAATGGAGCTTGTAAATTATATACCTGAAGTATACAATGGAAGTGAAGTTCGTCCAAATGTAAAGCTTGCTTATAAAGGCAGTACTTTATCAACTCCATCAAATTATACGATAGGTTATACAAATAATACCAATGCTGGTGTGGCTACAGTAACAGCTACAGGTGCTGGAAACTTTACTGGAACAAAATCTTTAACTTTTACGATTGAAGCTGCAAGTTTAGATAATGCAGTGATATCAGATGTTCCAGATCAGACTTATAGTGGTTCTCCTATAGAGATGAATGTTACTATAACCGTGAATGGGCGTAGATTGAATCGCTACAATGCTGCAACTCAGGAAGGTGACTATGAATTATCCTATGTAAATAATACAAATGTAGGGACAGCAACTATTACAATCACTGGAAAAAATAATTACAAGGGAACTAAAACAAAAGAATTTAAGATATTACCTAGGGAACTTACCGCAGGTATGATTGTCAATATTGCTCCTCAAGTTTATACAGGAAATGTGATAGAACCAGAGTTGACAATTAAATACAATGGAAAAGATTTGATTAAGGATACAGATTATACAGTAAGTTATGGTGGAGAAGATACTAATAAAAATGTAGGTACCAATACAGCAGTGGTTCGCGTAGAAGCTGTGCCAGGTGGTAACTTTACAACAAGTAAACCGGTAGAGAAAAATTTTAGTATTACTGCTCGTAATCTAGCAACAGGGGATTACCTTCATGCTACAAATTTGGAAGAAAGTTATGTGCATACTGGATCACCAATTACAGAAGCAGGATTAACCATAGAGTATATAAAAATAGATGAAGGAATGAATCAGACACTAGCACTTAATAAAGACTATACGCTGAAATATAAAGATAATATAGAGATTGGAACTGCTAGTATTGAAGTCACTGGAAATGGAAATTACAGTGGCACTAAAACCTTTACCTTCCGTATTAAAGGAAGTTTGGCAAATGAGAGTATGACAAAGGTTACCATTCCTCCTCAAGTTTACACCGGACATCCTGTTACGGCTACTGGTCATGAAAATGAAGAAGAAAATATGACTGTAACCTATAATGGAAAAGCATTGACAGAAGGAAAAGATTTTACAGTAACATATACTAATAATACAGAGGTTGGTGAATTAAGTGCTCAGGCAGTAATTACTGGTCAGGGTGATTATCAGGACAGCACAGGAGTTATTTATTTTACCATTAAGAAGAAAAATTTAGATACTGTTACAGAAGATAGCAAAGACTTTATAATCAATGGAATTCCAGCAGATGGATTTGTATATTCTGGATATAAAATTGATCCACAAATAGAGGTTGTTTATCATGATATTACATTGGTAAAAGATACTGATTATACTTTAGAGTATGGTGATAATACAGAGGTAGGAGAGGGAAGTATCACCTTGAAAGGTTTAGATCCTCACTTTGAAGGCACTCATGTGCGTAAATTTACCATTCATCCATATGATATTGAAGCTGGAGAAAGTAATTCTAAACTGGAAATACGTGGCTTGGTATCAGAAGTTATATTAGATAATATAGACACAACAAATGGTGTTACATTAGATGGAGATAAGGTTGTTCAGACAGATTTATCTGTATGGTATACCCCAGTAAATGTAATAGATGGTTCAGAAGGAACACCTAGAGAATTAAATTTAACAGATGAATATACCATTTCTTATGAGGCAAATGATAAAATTGGAGTTGCCAAAGTAATATTTGAAGGAAAAGGAAACTTTGGTGGAAAGATTGAAAAGCCTTTTGCAATCAAAGGTGATTTAGCGAATGAGGAAAGCACCAAGATTGCAGATATTCCAGATTATCCTTATACACCTTCTGCAACTAGTGAACCTGCAAATAGACCAGAGCCAGAAGTAACTTATCGTGGAGAGAAACTGGAAGCAGAGACAGATTATACTGTTTCTTATGAGAACAATGAAAATGTTGGAGATACAGCAACTGTAAAAGTTACAGCAAATCCAGATGGCAATTATGTAAATGAAGCGACAAAGACCTTTAAGATTGTACATCGAGTATTGTCTCAGGAGGACCCAGATATTACGATTGAAGGACTAGATCCAGATGGTTATGAATATACTGGAGAAGAGATTACTCCAGAACTTACCATTCAATGTAAAGGAGTGGCTCTCGTAGAAGGCAGAGATTATACTATTACAGCCGAAAATAATATAGAGGTACCAGAATTAGAAGTAGGGGATGGTGTACCAGTGCTTCCAACTGTTATTATTGCTGCGATAGATGGAAGTAATTATAAGGGTGAAATTCGATTACCTTTTACTATTAAGCCAAGACAGATTAATGAAAATACGATTCGCGTTGACAATGTAGAGGAAGAATATGACTATGACAATGGAAACCCAATTGTTGTTCCAGATGACCCAGATAATCCAGATGATGGTGTAATTGTTACCTATATCAAGGATGGTAAAGAAGAAAGATTGATAAAAGATCAAGATTATACCTTAGAATATATTGATAATGTTCAAATTGGGGAAGCAACTATTAAAATTACAGGTATTAACAATTATGAGGGAACATTAGATAAGACCTTCCGTATTATGGCAAATTTGGAAGATGGTCTAAGAGATGGATATATCACATTGGATTATGAAGAAGAAGTGGGATATGGAATTATAGCAGTGTATCCAGAATTGATATTCACAGATCTTACTGCAGAGGAACCAAAAATTTTGGGAGAAGAAGATTTTGAACTTGTACCAGAAAAATGTCAAAATAATATTCATGTAGCAAATAAAGATTCAGAGAATCCACCTACTATGGTAATTCGCGGAATTGGATGTTACAGAGGAGAAGTTACAATTACCTATACAATTGTGCCAAAAGATTTATCCACAGATGAAGAAGATATTACAGCATCTTTTGCTGGAAGTATTAACAATGAAACTTATACAAATGCATATGAATATACTGGAAGTCCTATAGAACCTACAATTACAGTGTTTAATCATGGACAGCAAATGGGAAAAGATACTGATTATATTATTTCAGGTTATGTAAACAATACAAACGTTCCTCCAAAAGATGCAGAAGATGACCAACGCCCTGGTGTAATTATCACAGCAGTGGAGAACGGAAATTATGTTGGTAGCAAAGTAATGTATTTTGATATTATTCCTAGGTCTATAAGTAATATGAAAATAGACATAATAGATGGAACACAAACCTTCAATCGTAAGGAAAAGAGACCAGCTATTGAATTGTATTATATGGCAGGTGGAGAAAGAACAGTAGTTCCAACAAATAACTATGATATCGAATACACGAACAATATTGTTGCAGCGACAAACAGAGACCAGAATGCACCTACGATTAAAATTACTGGAAAAGGAAATTATGGAGGTGAACTTACACAAACCTTTACCATTGAGCCTGAAGATATTGCAAGTGATGACATTATTATTACCAGCTCAGGTGCAATTTATACTGGGGAACCTGTTACTACAACTTTTAAAATCAAAGCAAAGGATGGTACAGAGCTAGTAGAAGGAACAGATTATACGATTGGTAAGTATTCTGATAATACAATGGTAGGAACTGGGTATGCAGAAATCAGCGGAATTGGCAATTATACTGGAACATGTAAAGCGGAATTTAGTATTTTGCCAGCGGAAGGTGATTTTGTAATTGAAAACATACCAGATCAAGTATACAATACCAAGGCGATTTCTCCTAAATTAAATGTGACCTTGAATATTGATGGTGGAAAATTAAGTATTCCACTTACCGAAGGTCAACATTACAAAGCAACATATTCCAATAATATCAATGCTGGAACAGCATCTGTTAAGATTGTGGGTATCAATAATTTTAAAGGAGAAAAGACAGCACAGTTTAAGATTGTCAAAAAGAGTATTGGAACTTCTGCTGGAATAGATGCAAATATGGTATTAGGAGCTATTGCAAATCAGCAGTATAATGGCAAAGGTATCATACCTAAAGTAGAGCTTGCTTTTAGAAATCCAGCTGAGCAAATAAACAGTCAGTTAGTAGTAGGAAAGGATTATAGAGTTTCTTGTACTAACAATGTAGCAGTGGGAACTGCAACAGCTACAATTACAGGTATCAATAATTATACAGGTACAATAAAAACTACTTTCAAGATTCTAGGAAATATGAATTTGGCAACTGTTACAAAAATTCCTGTCCAGGATTATACAGGAAAACCAGTAACACCAGTACCACAAGTAAGTTTTGCTGGAAAAAAATTAAAAGAGGGAGCAGGAAACGACTATACCTTAGAATATAAGAATAATATAGAACGTGGAACTGCATCTATTATTATTACTGGTACCGGAACTTGGTATACTGGAAGAAAAACAGTTACTTTTGATATTGCAAGAGAATTTTCAAAGGCTACCTCTGTTCGTGGTGTTGCTTCTGCTTATGTTTATACGGGTTCAGCAATTAAACCATCTGTTAGAGTAGAGGATAATGGAACTGTTTTGACAAAGGGAACAGATTATAAAGTAACATACAGCAAGAATACCAATGTAGGAACAGCGACAATTACTGTTACAGGAATTAATAAGTACCGTGGAACAAAAAAAGTTACTTTTAAAATTACACCTCAGCAGCTTGGGCGTGCTTCCATAACAAATTTGAAAAACTTGGATTATAGTGGCAAGGCAAAAACACCAAAGCTAAAAGTTGTGGTTGGTAACAAGACACTGAAATTAGATAGAGATTATACAGCAGTGTATGTAAATAACAAGAAACCTGGAAAGGCAAGTGTTATTATTAAAGGAAAAGGTAACTATACCGGAACGAAAAAGGATAACTTTAATATTGTAATACCAAAAGTGACAAATGTAAAAGTATCAAAATACACAAGTACCAGTGCTACTATCTCTTGGAAAAAGAATAGTGCCGTAACAGGATATGAGATTTATAATTCTAGAAATGAGAGGTTAGTAAGAGCAACAAAAGCCAGCACTATAAAAGCTACTGTAAATAAATTGAAATCAGCAACAACAAGCACCTTCAAAGTAAGAGCATATGTGAGAAGTGGTGGACAATATTATTATGGTCCTTTTGTAAAGATTAATGCAACTACTGGTCCAAAAGCAACAAAGATTACGAGTCTTACTTCTAAGAAGTCCAAACAAGTGGCTATTAAGTGGAGCAGTATAAAAGGTGCAAATAAGTATGATATTTACCGAAGTACAAGTGCAAGAGGCAAATTTAAGAAAATTGGAACTAGTAAAAAGACTTCCTACACAGATAAAAAGGCAACAAATGGTAAGAAATATTACTATAAAATTCGTGTATGGAAGAAGATAGGTAAAAAGAATTACTATAGTGATTATTCAACCGTACAATCAATAAAAGCGAAAAAATAGCAGGATGAAGAAAGGAAATTGATACCATGAGCAGAGTATATTGTATTGGAAAATTCCAATTTGATTCCTATGAGGAATATCAGGCGGCATTAGATGATATAGAAAAAATCAGATATATCTCAAAAAAAATGGATATCAATGAACCTGGAGTGGCTCAAAGACTTTATTCACTGATACGTGAGGGGAAGATTATTTTTAGAAGTGTAGTTGGTGATGATTATCTTTTATACCTCTCAGATATGGTGGCTGAAGACTATAAAGTCATATCCAGGCCCTCCTTCACCGGGCACATTACACATAAGCTAAAACGAGTGTCGCCCGGCCAGGTAATAGGTGCAATTTGCATGGCAGGTGCGGTTGTGTGTTTTCTGGTATTCTTGGGAAGTGAATACCATGACCAGCAAAAGATTAGAGAGCTGGAAAAATTAAAGAATGACCAGGAAATTTCCGTGGCGTCAGATTGGCTTTCTGCTAAATTTATAGAAGTTATAAGAGAAGATAAGGAAGAGGAGCCATTGTTAGCGCAGACGGAGACGGTGGAGAATGAGAAATATGGTGCCAATCTTGCACAGGAGGAACTGCCAGAGGGAGTATGGGTTTTGCCAGAATATCAAAAACTATATGAACAAAATTCTGATTTTGCAGGGTGGATTACCATAGAGGGAACTCAGATTGACTATCCAGTGATGCAGGCGGTAGCAGAAAGTAGAGATTTTTATTTAGATCATAACTTTGATGGAAAAGAGGATATCAATGGATCGATTTTTCTGGATTCCAGAAATAATTTTGAAGATCAGGATGACAACCTGATTGTGTATGGGCATAATATGAAGAGCGGGATGATGTTTGGGAGCTTAAAGGAGTATTTAGATCCAAGTTTCTGGAGAGAACATAAGACCATTAATTTTAATACAATCTATGAAAAAGCAGAATATGAGATTGTAGCAGTTTGTCTTTCGAAAGTGGCTGATGAAGGCGAAAAAGGATTCCGTTATTATGATTTTATCAATGCTGGAAATAAAGAAAATTTCAACCACTATATAGAGAAAATCAAAGGGATGAATATTTTAGATGAGGACATAAACATTTCCTATGGAGATAAATTATTAACACTTTCAACCTGCAATAATTATACGGAAGACGGAAGGTTATTTTTGGTGGCCAAGAAGTGCTCCTTGTAGTAGCACATACACCAGTAGTTCAAGGAGGACAAGAGAATGAAAAAATTATTTGGCAAAGGTTTCAAGGTGATATTGATATTGGCCTTGACTTTGGTACTGTGTCCAGTGATAGATACAAGGGCAGAGGAAGATGTCAGTGCTTTTACCATGGATGGAACAATAATTACAGGATATAGTGGAGCAGGAGGCGATATCACACTTCCAGCTTCTGCAACAGCGATTGCTGATTATGCTTTTGCAGGAAATGGCAATATTTCAAGTATAACAGTTCCTGCAAATATTACTAGTATAGGAAGTTATAGTTTTTCAGGGTGTACTGGATTGACTAATGTAATCATTAATGGTTCAGTAAGTCTTGGAAGTGGAGTATTTTATGGCTGTTCTTCTTTGGGATATGTAGAGCTTCCAGCAGGTTTATCTGCAATTCCTTCTGAAACTTTTGATGGATGTGGAAATCTTGCTTCTGTTTCTATTCCAGATGGAGTAACATCCATTGGAGCACAAGCCTTTAATGGTTGTGGAAGTCTTGCAGCTATTAGTATTCCAGGTTCTGTATCAGAAATTGGAAGTAGTGCATTTAATAATTGTGTTAGTTTATCTGAACTTACAATACCATCTTCTGTTTCTTCTATGGGAAGTGGAATTTTATCAGGTTGTAGTGGTTTAACATCTGTAAGTCTTTCAAGTGGAATGTCTTCCATTCCTGAATTGACTTTATATGGATGCAGCAGTTTATCTAATATTAGTATTCCAAGCTCTGTGGGAAGTATTGGTTCTCAGGCTTTTGGAAGTTGCTCAGGAGTTAGTGAGATTAGTATTCCAGCATCTGTTTCTTCTATAGATTTTAGTGCATTTGATGGGTGCAATAACTTGACAGCAGTAAATGTAGAGGGCGGAAATGGAAGTTATGCATCTTCTGATGGAGCAGTTTATAATTCATCTTTAACACAGCTTTTGTATTGCCCAGTTAGTAAAACAGAATTAACATTGCCAGATGGAATGACATCCATAGCATCTTCTGCCTTTAGTGCAAGTCCTTATGTCTATAATCTTAGTATTCCAGCTTCTGTAACTAATATTGAAGCAGATGCATTTACAGGAAGTGGAATTGGCACCGTGCGCATTCCAGCAAGTGTTACAGTGATCGGTTCTCAGAATGCTTGGGTACCAGATGTAATTTATGGATATACTGGTTCTGAGGCAGAGAAATTTGCAGATGAAAATGGATATATTTTTGAAAGTGTTGGTGCTGTAGAAAATATAACAGAAGATCCTACTAGTGGTAATGATAAAGAAGATGAACCAGATACAGGTTCAAGAAATGAAACACCTACAACCACTACAGATGATGACCCAGGTGGAAATACAGGAAATACTGGGAACACAGGAAATACTGGGAACACAGGAAATACAGGAAATACTGGGAACACAGGAAACACAGGAAATACTGGAAATACAGGAAATACAGGAAATTATACGGGAGGAACAACCTCTGGTACTGGTGGAACTACCAGCGCAGGAACACGTACCTCTGTTTCTAGAAATTTAGGGACTGCGCAGGTAGGAAGCGGAACACCTAAGACGGGTGTTGAGTTTGATGCAAAATATGTGCTTTGTCTTGGATTTTTCTTTACAGGAACTTATTTAGTGGTAAGTAAAAAGAAAAAGAATGTTGATGCAAAGTAAGTGATAAGAGAAAGATAACTAAAATTCTTTGATAAAAAAACAGTATAGTCACAGGAGGCGACTATGCTGTTTTTTTATTTATAACAATAGAAAGTTTGTATAACATGCTTTCTATTGTTTATGTGTTTATGATTTTTCTCATAAGTACCCACTTATGTACAAACACTTATTTGTGAGTACTTATAGAAAGCCTTTTTCTAATAAATATCCCTGAAAACCGAAATTTCCTAAAGTTTCTAGTTAAACAACCGATAAATAGATTAGATAAAAAATAAAGTAATAGGGAACACTAATAATTACAAACACAGATAGAAAGGAGATGCCTTTATGCGTATAGAAGCATATAACCAGGTCAGCACAGTTTTTAACACCAGCAAAGCTTCCAAGATTAAAGGCAGCGGAAGCATCAATAAAAGAGATGAAGTACAAATTTCACAGGCCGGCAGAGATTATCAAGTTGCTAAGCAAGCAGTGGCAGAAGCTTCTGATATTAGGTCTGATAAAGTTTCCCAGCTTAAAAACAGTATTGCATCTGGTAATTATAAGGTGGAAACAGGAGATTTCGCAGCCAAATTATTAGAAAAGTATGAAACATATTTTTAGAAATGAGGTTTTCATGTGGCCAGTTTGATGGAAAATTTTATGGATGTATTAGAGAGAGAGAATGGGGAATATGAACGTCTTGCAGAACTGTCCTTAGAAAAAAGACAGATTATCATTGATGGAAATATTCCCGCTCTTGAAGAGATCACAGATCGCGAACAGGAAATAACAAGTATTCTCAAGAATTTAGAAAATAAAAGAGAAGAAGTTGTCAATGATATGTCTATCGTACTTAGTAAAGCGCCAGAGGAATTGACGGTTACTAATATGATAGCCTTTTTAAATAAACAACCAAAAGAGCAGCAGAAATTGCAAGAGCTAAAAGAAAAATTGCATCATACGCTGGAAAAAATGGCAAATATTAATGCACAGAATGAAGCGTTGTTGCAACAGTCATTAGAGATGGCTGAATTTGATCTTACATTGTTTAAAAGTATGAGGCAAGCACCTACAACTGCTAATTATGATAAACGAGCAAATAATACAGGTACTATTTTAGCAAGTAGCGGGTTTGATGCAAAACAGTAAGATTAGAATAAAAGGAGAATGTAAATATGGCAAATGGAATGGGAAGTCTGTATATTGGAGCATCTGGGTTGCAGAATAGTCAAAATGCTTTAAATACTACAGCTAATAATTTAGCAAATGCAGATACCAAAGGTTATGTAAGACAACAAGTATTATTTGCAGATAGAGATTATGTTAATTTTAAAAATGCCGCAATTAGTAAACAACAAGCAGGACTTGGAGTGACAATTGCTGATGTGGTACATACAAGGGATTACTTTTTAGATAGATATTACCGGACAGAGAATGGAAGACAATCTTTTTATGAAACTAGTTATGAGGCAGTTCGAGAAGTGGAGGATATGATTCAAGAGTTAGAAGGAGAGCGATATCAAGACACACTAGATAGTTTTCGGAAGGCTTTTGAAGAATTGTCAAAAGGGCCAAATACAGAAGTAAATCAGAATTTAGTGGTTCAGAAAGCAACAATATTTTTACAAAGGACACAAGGGATTTATCAGAATTTAAAAGATTATCAAAGTAGAATCAATCTTAAGGTCAATAATGCAATTGACCGTATTAATGAGTTGGGACATAAAATTCAAGATTTAAATCAACAGATTTTAAAGATTGAATCTGGTGGTGTTGAAACTGCCATGACTCTGCGTGATGAACGTGACAATGCATTAGATGAGCTTTCTAGTCTTGCCAAAGTTGAATTTTCAGAGGATGCAAAAGGAGCTGTAAGGGTAAGACTTGAAAATGTGGAATTTTTAGATGAAATACATGTATTTGAAGTGCAAGGAATTAAAGACCCTGTTACTGGATTTGTAACTCCTATTTGGCCACAACTATCTGATATGCCACGTAAGGAATACACACCAATGTTTAATTTTAGTGTGGATATTTCCTCAGAGTTAGATACAGATATTGGGGAATTAAAGGCATTGGTATTGTCAAGAGGAGATAAAGTTGCAAATTATAAAGACGTTGCAGGTATCCCAGCAGATAGATATAATGATGGAGCGGGAATGTCCACAATGATGTCTGCACAGGCAGAGATGGACCAATTGTTACATAATATTGTAACAGCAATCAATGATATCTTTAGTCCTACCAAGGTTACTTCTTTTGTGGGAATAGATGGAACTGTATATAATAATGTAAGAGTGTGGGATGAAGAGAATGCATGTCTAGGGAAAGATGGTGAAAAACCAGGAAGAGAATTATTTGTAAGAAGAGGTTGCGACCGCTATAAAGAAGTTATGGGTCAAGATAATCAAATTTATTATGTATATAATGAGGAAGATAATCTAGATACTTCAAAAATGTATACCACACAAGGAATTATAGTGAACCCAGATTTATTACAGTCAGAGTCTGGATTACCACACTTAACAAAACAAGGGGATCCTGCTTGGGATATGGCACAAGCTCTTGTGGATGTATGGAAGAAAAAGGATATGATTGTAAATGCTAACAATACAAATCCATGTACGATTGAAGAGTATTATGAGCGCATGGTAGATGGTATTGGTACACGAGGAAATGTGTTTGCGGGACTTTCCACAGACCTTGATAGAGAAGTGGAAAGTATTGAAAATAGTAGACAACAAGTATTTGGAGTATCTTCAGATGAAGAATTGAGCAATATGATTAAATATCAAAATGCATATAATGCAGCAAGTAGATTTATTAATGTAATTAATGAAATGCTAGAGCATCTTGTAACTCGATTATAAGTGAGGGAATGTTTTGTGTAAGTAAGACCAACCATTGGTCAGATTAAATGATAAAGTGTAGACAATGTGACAGTTTAGACAAATTATTTGTAAAATGAGCTGTTACACAGAATGGAGGAAAATATGCCATCAACATTTTTTGGACTGACAATAGCAGGTTCTGCATTAAATTCATTTCATGTAGCAACCAATACAGTTGCAAATAATATTGCAAATGTTAATACCAAAGGTTATACCAGACAAGAGGCGGTTCGAATTGCGTCGGAAGCGTTGAGAACACATCAAAAGTATGGTATGGCAGGAAGTGGTGTAACTACTACTGAGATTATTCAAAAACGTGATTTTTATTATGATGTAAAATATTGGCAGAACAATGCTAGAATTGGTATGTATGATACAAAATTATATGGAGTGCAACAAATAGAAGATTATTTAAATGATGATGATACATCAAAAGGTTTTAAGACCATTTTAAATGAAATGTTTTCAGCATTGGATACTTTGAAAGGAACTCCAGAACTTCTGGATGCAAGAAAACAATTTATTAGTAAATCACAGAACTTTGCAAACTTTTTCCAGAGTATGAATGTTGGATTAAGAAAACTTCAGGAAGACTTTAATCAGGAAATTTCAACACAGGTGGAAAAAATTAATTCTATTGGACAAAAAGTTGCTTTGTTAAATAGACAAATTAATATTATAGAACTGCAAGGTACAAATGCAAATGAATTGCGAGACCAGAGAGCGTTGCTTATAGATGAACTTTCAGAATTAGTTCCAGTAGAAGTGACAGAATCTAAAGTAACAAATAGCAATTATCCTGGAATGTATACAGGAGGTACTAATTATCTGGTGAAAATTAATGGGCAGGTATTAGTAGATTCTTTTGAATATAATACACTAGCTTGTCGTGTAAGAGAAAAGAAAGTCAACCAATCAGATGCAGAAGGACTGTATGATATTTATTGGACACATAATGATGTTCCCTTTAATGCGACAGGAAAAAGTTGCGAAGGAAGATTAAAGGCATTATTTGAGGTGCGTGATGGAAATAATAATGAGGCATTCCAAGGCTGGGTACAATCAGTAACAGCAGGAAATGGTGGAGATGTTGTTACAATAAAGAATCCAAGTATTACAAGTGTGAATGCTATGACAATGGAGCCAGAAGGAATTATTACCATTAATAATAAAGAATATGCATATTCTAGTTTTTCTTATGATTCAGAGACAGAAACTTATCAATTTCAATTGAAGAGAACGATGTCCACAGATGAAAGAGCAAATCTAATGGAGAGAACTGCTATCATAGGAACTAATATTGATGCAATGGGAATCCCTTATTATCAGGCACAAGCAAATAATTTTATAAGAGAATTTGCAAAGCAGTTTAATGAACTTCACAGATCAGGTGTAGATATGGATTCTTTGGATGGAATATCCTTCTTTGTAGCAGAAAATGTTGCAGATGGAAGTGAGTGGGATTTCTCTGACTATAAGGGAAATGACAGTATGAGTACTTCTGGAAATAACTATTATTTGTTGACTGCTGCTAATTTTAAAGTGGCAACACCGATTGAGCGAGATGCATCTAAAATGGCAACCCTGTCCAAAAAAGATTTGGAAAATGATAATGTGGCAAGCCAAAAGCTTGTGGAAGATATGCTTAGATTAAAGAGCGAAGTTAAAATGTTCCGTGGTGGTGGAGCAGATCAATTCTTAGAGTGTTTAATCAGTGATAATACGGTTGATACACAAAAGGCAAAACTTTTCCTTGAAAATTATACTAATATTGGTGAGAATATTTTACAGAAGAGAATGTCTATTTCAGCAGTAGATGAAGATGAAGAAGGTTTGGATATGTTAAAATTCCAAAATGCATATAATCTTGCATCTAGAATGATACAAACTATGACAGAAATGTATAATCGACTTATTTTAGAGACTGGTGTATAAGGAGGTATTAGATAAATGATGAGAGTAACAAACAGCATGATTAGCAGAAATAGCATGCTGAATATTAATTCTAATAAAGTAAATGTTGATACATTAAATACACAGATGACCACTCAAAAAAAGATTGACAGACCATCTGATGATCCGATTATTGCAATTCGAGCGCTTCGGTTGCGGAGTAACTTAAGTGAGTTAAATCAGTATTATGAGAGAAATATTCCTGATGCTTATTCTTGGCTGGAAATTACAGAAGGTGCTCTTGATAATATGGAAACACTTTTAAGAGAAGTTTATGTAAAATGTGAAAATGGTGCCACAGACACTTTGACAGAAGAAGATAGAGCAGCGATTTTGAAAGATCTTCAATCCCTTAGAAAACAAGTATATGCAGAGGGAAATGCAGATTCAGCTGGAAGAACTGTTTTTACTGGTTATAAAACAAACAGTCAGCTTACCTTTTTAAAGGATGAAAAAGATACAAAGTATGAGATTACAGAACCTATTTCCTATGAAGATATGGAAGAAAAGAATTTTTATAGTAATATTGTAGAAGTTCCTAATTCTCTGAATGATATAGGAACTGGAGTGACTATTCCAGATATGCCACAAGAATATACACATAAGAGAATCCGCTTATCTTATGAGGGATTAGGAGATATAACAGCAGATAATTTAACTTATATAGATGAAAATGGTGACCCACAGCCACTTAGGGATTTTGAAATTAGTGTAGGTGGTATGGCAGCAGGTCCAGATATTGTAACAAATATGTCCTATGCAGATTGGGAGAAAAATGATTTTGCTGTGGGAGAAGATCAAGTTTTGTTTTTCAAAGAAACTGGAGAGTTAATTTTAGGAAAGTCTGTTGCAGACCAGATAGGAAGCGACAAAACTAAATTAAGTATAACTTATACCAAAGAAGGATTTGCAGAAGGTGAGTTGAGACCAGAACATTATTTTGATTGTAAAAATATTACAGATGAAAATAATAAGATTGAATATACCAAGGAATATCAAGAAATTAAATTTACAGTTGCCTTTAATCAGACTTTAACGGTGAATACACAGGCTACAGATGTATTTGATGCTTCTATAGGGCGTGATGTAGATGAATTGACAAACGCGGTGCAAGCGGCAATTGCAGCACATGATAAAGTGAAGAAAATAGAAGAAATGCAAAAAGAAGAGCAATACTCTGATCCAAAAGTACAAGAAGCATTGTCACAATGGTTAGAAGCAGCAAAGAAAGAAGCAGTTTATGCGGATGACAATATGCAGAAAATATATGCAAATGGAATTACTAAATTTCAAGGATATATGGATCAGGTAAAACTTGCTAGAACAGATTTAGGAAGCCGTCAGAATCGGTTACAATTAACAGAAAATAGAATGTCCAATCAACAGACTACTTTTGAAAAGTTAAAATCTAGAAATGAAGATATGGAATTATCAGATATTATTATTGAATATACAGCAGCCTATAATGCATATCAGGCATCTTTACAGGCATCTTCAAAGGCAAATGGACAGACATTGTTGAATTATTTATAAAATTTTATATCTGTTTATGTAGATGTATCATAGTAGGAAGACTGATTGTTCTGTGTTGTATGCTTTTATTATTGCTACAAGGTTGAGCAGTCAGTCTATGAATTTGATTGCATAAATATGGAGGAAAATATGCAAATTGAAACAAGATTATTTGGAGAAATAGAAATAGAAGAAGAGAAGATAATCTTTTTTGAAAAAGGGATTATTGGTTTTCCAGATTGTCAGAAATTTACATTGATTTTTGATGAAAATGATGATGGAAGCCGCAAAGGAATTTCTTGGTTACAATCTTTGGATGAACCAACTTTTGCACTTCCTGTTATGGATCCACTTTTGGTAAAAGAGGATTATAATCCGCAAGTAGAAGATGCAGTATTAAAACATCTTGGAAATCTTACAGAGGCAAATACCTATGTTCTGGTGACTGTTACAGCTACAGAAGATATCACGAAGTTGAGCGTGAATTTAAAAGCACCCATTGTAATTAATGCAGATGAGAGGAAAGCACATCAAGTAATTGTAGAAAATGATTTTCCAGTAAAGTTTGCGATTTATGAAATTTTAAAGGAAAAAAAAGAAAAGGCGGGTGAATAGGATGCTGGCATTAACCAGAAAAAAGGGAGAATCCATCATTTTAAATAATAATATAGAAATTAGTATTCTGGAATTGCGTGGTGATCAGGTAAAGATTGGTATTAGTGCACCAAAAGAGATTCCCGTGTATCGAAAGGAAGTATATCTTCAGATTCAAAAGGAAAATGAAGAGGCTCTGTCAGCAGACAGTATAGCAGCATTAAGTAATATTTTATAAAAAACAGCTAATTTAGTGATGGTTCTTAATTTTTTCCGCCAGGCGACCGATATATATACAAGAAAAATAGCGGTTAGGTTTCACATGGAGGTGATATTTTATGGAGATTCAAAAAGCAAAAGTACCTTCCGCACCTTATCAGGGAAGTGGGTCGGAGGTAACTGTTAAGCAAGAAGCAGTGATAAAGGAGCCAGTTCAAAATTTTGAAGCGCCCAAAATAGAGAAGAGGGCGAACTCTTCAGGGGCTGCAGTTTCTAATAATTCAGCAGTTTCAGAGGAAGAGAAGCAGAATCCTGCAGAAGCAGAAATGGCTAAAAAGAATGGCATAAAGCGCGCAGTGGAAGAAGTGAACCGGAAGGCTAAGAATTCTGAGCTAATTTTTGGAATTCATGATGCAACAAATCGGGTAACTATTAAAGTAGTAGATAAGGGAACCAAGGAAGTTATCAGAGAATTTCCACCAGAAGAGACATTAGATATGATTGCAAAAGTATGGGAGTTAGCTGGAATTATGATAGATGAACGGGGATAGGAGGAATATAGAATGGCAATTAGAATTTCTGGATTAAATTCAGGTCTTGATACAGATTCTATTGTGCAAGAGTTAGTATCAGCGTATCGTACAAAACAGGATAAATATACAAAGGCGCAGACAAAGCTTTCTTGGAAACAAGATGCTTGGAAAGAGATGAATACAAAGATTTATAATTTTTATTCTAAGTCTTTATCTAATATGCGTCGTGCAGGTAATTTTACAAATAAGAAGATTACTACAGTATCTGACAGCACCAAGGCGAAAGTAACAGCCTCCTCAGGTGTAGTAAATGGAACCCAGACTTTAAAAGTAAATCAACTTGCAACAGCAGGTTATCTTACTGGTAAGAAATTAAAGATTACAGATGAAGAAGGTAAAGAAGCAAAAATTGATTCTAAGACAACATTATCTGCATTAGGAGTAAAAGATGGAACTCTTAAGATAAAAGTTGGCAGTGAAGAGAAAACGGTTGAAGTAAAAGCCGATATGACAATAAGCGACTTTACAAAAGCTTTGCAGGAGCAAGGAGTTAAAGCAAATTTTGATGCTACACAGCAGCGATTTTTCTTATTTTCTGAGGAGAGTGGCAAGAGCAGCGATTTTAATCTTGTCGTTGATGATGCTGATTCTTTGGAGTTAGCAG
The DNA here is from genome assembly GCA_910586005.1 of uncultured Lachnospiraceae bacterium. Classification (GTDB taxonomy): domain Bacteria; phylum Bacillota; class Clostridia; order Lachnospirales; family Lachnospiraceae; genus Petralouisia. The sequence continues at coordinate 76,623 of CAJUHG010000002.1, forward strand.
AAAATCTTGGACTTGCAACTAAGCAAAATTATGAAGATGTTCATGGCGCTGGTTCTGCTACCAATGATATGGTATTTGCTGATAAATTAGACGCTACCAATGCAATTATAGAATTAAATGGAGCCGTTTTTGAAGGAGAAAGTAATAGTTTTTCCATCAATGGATTAAATATTACTGCCTTAAGCAAAAGTGATGAGATGACAGTTACAACTGCAACAGATGTAGATGGCATTTACAATATGATCAAAGATTTCTTGAAGGAATACAATGAAGTGGTAAATGCTATGGAATCAGCATATAATGCACCTACTTCAAAAGGGTATGAGCCCTTAACAGATTCTGAAAAAGAATCTATGTCTGACAAGGAAATTGAAAAGTGGGAGACAAAGATTAAAGATTCTATTTTAAGAAGAGATGATACCCTTCGCTCAGTCTTAAGTGGAATGTCTATGAATATGGCTAAAACTTTTGAAGTAAATGGCAAAAAATACAGTTTAGCATCTTTTGGGATTAAGACTGCTGGTTACTTTAATGCAGCAGAAAATGAATCTTATGCATATCATATTGATAATGATGCCTCTGATTCTGTTTCTTCCGCGAATGAGGATAGATTGCGCAAGATGATTGAAGAAGACCCAGATGCAGTAACTGGATTCTTTACACAGCTTGCAACAAAAGTATATGATAATTTGCATGAGAGAATGACTAGCAATCCTACTTTAAGTAGTGCTTATAAGGTATACAATGATAAGCAAATGAAAGAGGAGTATGATGATTATACTAAGACCATTAAAAAATGGGAAGAAAAATTGAAGGATATGGAAGATTATTATTATAAGAAATTCTCAGCGATGGAAACTGCATTGGCTAAATTGCAGTCTCAAACAAATTCACTTTCTTCACTGTTAGGTGGCTGATAAGGAGGACATAAAAGGTGATAGCAAACAGAGGATATGATGCCTATGCCAAAAACAAAATATTAACAGCTTCCCCGGCGGAGCTGACTTTGATGTTATATGAAGGGGCAATTAAGTTCTGTAATATTGCAATTGCCGGAATTGAAGAAAAGGATATAGAAAAAGCACATAATAATATAACAAAAGTAGAAAATATTATTACAGAATTTTTGTCTACACTGGATCATAAATACCCAGTAGCCACAGATTTTGAAAATGTTTATAAATATTTAATGGACCGCTTGCTAGAGGCTAATCTAAAAAAAGATAAAGAGATTCTAGAAGAAGTTTTAATGCATTTGCGTACCATGCGCGACACTTGGAAAGAAGTTATGGAACAGAACAAGGCGACAAAGGCGAACTAGTATGGAAAATGATTATTTAAATATTATGATTCAAAGTCTGCAAAAGAAAGTAAAGATTTTGGATAAAATTATTGAAATGAATAAAGAGCAACATCAAATTTTAAGTAAAGAAGAACTAGATTCAGAGGCCTTTGAGCAGAATGTTCAGGAAAAAAGTGATTTGGTGGAGCAAATTAATTTCCTGGATGAGGGTTTTGAGGATTTATATGACAGAATCAAAACTGTAATTAAAACAGAAAAACAGGAACATAAAGAAGAAATTTTAATTTTAAAACAATTGATTACAGAAATTACAGAGAGATCTGTCAACATTCAAAGTGAGGAAGTGCGGAACCGTAAGTTAGTAGAGATGCGTTTTTCACAGGAACGGAAGAAGGTTAGAAATATGAAAAACTCCTCTACAGTGGCAAATCAGTACTATAAAACTATGACAAAATTGAATCATATAGATGCTCAATTTATGGATAGGAAGAAATAGCAGTTATCTAAACTAAAAGTGAAATTATTTTTGTCATAATTGTTTTAGTATGCTATCACCAAGAATACTTATGACTTTGCTCATAAGTTTCTAGGTGATAGCATTTGTTATATGATTCAAAAGGTATACTTATTGAACTATTAATGTTCAATAAAATATACTTGTTAAACTACTGATGTTCAATAAGGTATACTTATTGAACTACTAATGTTCAATAAGGTATACTTATTGAACTACTAATGTTCAATAAGGTATACTCTCTGGGCATTCCAAGATGGTTATGTATATCTGAAAAATCAAAGAATATTTCTAATTAGAATAAAATAAGGATTAATTTGATAATTAGGAAAAATATAGAATAATTTTGGGAAATTTTAGTAAAAAAAATAAAAAAGTTATTTTATTTACTAAAAATATAATATATAAAATAATATAGTCGATATAAAAATAGATAAGAAATCAGACAACGCAGGGAAGCGCTATACCGTAAGATTAAGAGGAATAGATGTGCGTCTATTCCTTTTTTGTATAGAAGAATGTGTTCAAGATTGTTGTTTTGAAAAAGTATATGAAACATATTTTTGTTTTTTTATGATAGGAAAGACCTTGTTATTATGAAGTATTAAAGGATATAATTTTTCTAGAAAAGATATACTTATTCATAGTAGAATGAGTTATTGCTTCATAATTGTATTTACTATACAACAAAATATAAAGAATAATAAGAGGAAAAAAATGAAAGAATTTTTACATCTGGTTGGAGAACTGATGAATCAGTTAGATTTAAAGTGTGAATATTGTGAGAATACTATAATAAGTATGAAGGTAGCTTATGAGAAACTTTCTAAAGAGGAGAAACAAAAAAGTTTGGCGCTATTAGATGAGCTTCTTCAGGAAGATTATCATAGCTATTTTTTTATTATGTCTACATTATTAAAAGAATTAAAAGAAGAAGAAATTGCATTTTATATAGAAAAAATGTTAGGTTCTGATAAGGTTCCCTTATGGGAACGTATTCATATCATGTATCAATTGAGAGCAACATTATTTTCTACTTTGATTATAAAAAATGAAACAAAAGAGTTTTGGAAACAAAAAGCTATTTATGAGAAGATTTTGCAGAATATTGAAACAGAAATACAAGCAGAATATTCTTATATTTCATGGGAGCGTAGAGAAAAAAAGATTGTAATTATAGTAAATCAAATATTAAACAATCTTCATGCACCTACTAGAAAATTAATTAGCATTTATAAATATTTTAAGGAACTTGGATATGATGTGCTAGTATATGTTTCTCATTATTCAGGGAAAAATGAGGAAAATACTCTATGGTATCAGAGAATTATGTTCTCCAATCAAATGCCATCAACAAGTCCATTTTTACTAAGTATTGGTGATGGGGAAGAGATTTTAGGTTATAATTTGATGTTGCAATCAGAAAATTATTTGCAAGAAATAAGGAAAACGATGGATCTTATTTATGGTGAGCATGCACAGTTTGTATTTGAATTAGGGGAAAGAACCATATTAGCTGGTTTGTGTCATTCTTTTACCACCGTTGTAACGATGGGGTGTACCAAACAAATACCTATTACCAATGCACCAGTGATTGCTAGATATTTTGAGTATTCTAAGGAAGAAGAAAAATTATATCAACAGTGTATGGAGGATACACAGATAATCATAGATGTAAAACATGTGGAGAGTGATTTCCTGCGCAGTGATAAAAGTGAGACTAAAAGTGACAAAAGGCGAAAACTAGAGATAAAAGAAGAACAATTTGTTCTTATAATTGCTGGTAATCGTCTGGGCTCTGAATTAACAGAAAGTTTTTTGGAAATTTTGTCTAAAATTTTAGAGCAAAGCAAAAATTTAGTAGTTATGTTTATAGGAAATTTACAAGCGGGATTGATAGAAAAGATAACAAATTCTTTTTGTATAGAACAAATACATTTTCTAGGATTTCGAGCAGATTTTCAAGATGTAATTTCAGCAGGAGATTTATTTTTAAATCCACCTAGACAAGGAGGGGGAACGGGTGCTGCTTATGCGGGAGTGGAAGGGATACCTGTAGTTACTTTAGACCACTGTGATGTAGCAGCAACAGCTGGAGAAGAATTTATCTGTCAATCCATAGAAGAGATGCCCTCTCTCGTTTGGAAATATTATAGTGATAAAGAGTTTTATCAAAAACAAAAAGAAATTATCAAAAATAGAATTCAAAAGTTGCTAGAAACAGATGGACTTGAAAATTTTAGAAAGTTATGTGATTTTATACAACAAATTACATTAGAGAAGGAAAAAGAAAATGAAACATGATACCATATGTGGAGATTAATTTAGAAGAGAGAATGCAAGATATGTAGGAAAAAATATTTTGGTATTACCATTGTATCCAGAATTACCTTATGAAGTGATAGATGAGATATGTTCTGTGATAGAAAATTGTGTAAAGTAAAATTTAACCTTATCAAGATAGTCTCCCGCTTCTATGTCACAGAGACATAAGCACATGAACGAGGACTTGCTTGTGAAAAAATTTTAAATATTAAAGCAGTTCTTAAGAGAAAATGAGTTCTTTAAAATTTACTTTAAAATATTATATGAATATGTTTTTTGTAATCAATAAAAAATGGAAAAGTTTGATGTTTGGAAGGATTTATAAGATATGGATCAAAAAAAGATGGGTAAAACTATTTCATTTCTTAGAAAACAATTTAATATGACTCAGAAGCAATTAGCAAATAGACTAGGAGTATCAGATAAAACAATTTCTAAATGGGAAAATGGACATGGGGCACCAGATATTTCTGTTTTAACTAAATTATCAATTAGTTTAGATATAGATATAGAAAACCTTTTAGAAGGAAATCTGACATATCCTGATTTTAAATGGAAAGGAATTTTAGTTTTAAATTATCCAGAAAATATACACTCCTATATGATACTACAATCTCTACCAATCGTAGAGTTTCAGCTTAGTTTACTGATGCTTACTGGAATCAATCACATTATAATCATAGGGATTGAGAATGAAATTGCATTTACTCGGGATATACTTGATATTGATAATTGTGGAATTCAAATAGAGTATGAGTGTGCAAATGTTGCTGATATGGAATCTATCAATGCTATTTTGGAAAGGAACAATTCTAGATATGGAATTATGATGATATATGGACTTGATTTCATATATGGAAAAGATCTCACAAAACTTTTTAGAAGAGTGATTTATAATAGTGAAAAACCTACAAGATTAGAAAATTATCAATATTTACCACTTTCCATATGTTTGTATCCACAAGGGACATATAGAACGTTGAAAAATTTTGATATTCATAAGGAAGAAAGATTTGAAAAATTAATATTAAAAAGAGGAATTGTAGCTTTTCATATACAAAGTAGAGAAGATTTGTGGGATGCATCTGTTTTGATTCATATTATAGAGCGTCATATGGGTGAAAGGATTGGCTATTTGAAAGATATAGCAGAAAGAAGAGGATTATTGTAAGAGAGAAAGATAGGGTATTCGAATGGTAGAGTGCAAAGGCATGAATATTATGAAATAATAGAGTAGAGGTTGAGAGAAAATAGAACAAAATAGGATTAAGTAAATTGCTGTGTTTCGCATGGTGTGCACAAAAATACCTTTGATATTTTTTATTCTCTCATAGAACAGAAAATAAATATATAGTGAAGGTGATTCTGATTTATGATTTTATTTATTTATGGTACAGGAGGAGCAGGAATCGAAGTATACGATCTTGCAATAAGGAATAATAAATTAAACAAAAAATATTCAGCAATTTATTTCATTGATGATTTTTTAGATGAAATAGATTATTATGGTACAAAAACAATCCATTTTACATCTTGTAAGGAATATATGAAAAATGAGGATGCTGAATTTATTATTGCAGTTGGGGAACCAGCAGCGCGTAAGAAGCTATTTGATAAAGTCAAATTGGCGGGTTATTCCCTAGCAATTTTAATTGATAAAACTGCTATTATTTCAGATACAGCAAAAATATCAGAAGGTTGTGTTATCAATGCATATGCAATTGTTTCGTCAGAAGTGGTTGTGAAAGAAAACTGTTTTGTGATGTTTCAAGCAATTATAGGGCATCATGCATTTATTGAGAATAACTGTGTAATTTGTCCAAAAGCTACAGTTGGGGGGCATAGTAGAGTTGGAATGCAAACATTTTTGGGATTAGGTTCTTCTATGATACAAGGAGTAAATATTGGGAATCAAGCAATTGTAGGATTGGGTTCTATGGTATTTAGGAATGTAGAGGATGGTACTACTGTGATAGGAAATCCCGCAAGATTGACAAAAGGAAACAGTGAACATAAAGTTTTTGTTAATTCTAATAATAGTAAATGATAGTTAGAGGTGAAAAAATGGAAGATAATAAAAAAAATGTGTTGTCCTTTGATGCTTATGAGTTGCAGAAATATGAACCTAATAGATATCCTTTTTTATTTATTGATAGAGTAACAGAATGTGTGCCAGGCGAATATGCAAAGGGATATAAAAATTTGACTAATAATGAATGGTTTTTTCCTCATCATTATGAAGGACATCCCTTTATGCCAGCAGCTATACAGACAGAATCATTAAGTCAAATGCTGACAATTGCATTTACCACGCTTCCTAACATAGATAATGTAGACGTAGTAGGATCTAGTTGGAGTGCAAAATTTCACAGAGAAATTCATCCAGGTGATAGATTAGACATTGAGGCGTTTGTAAAATCATATTCTAGAGGTTTGGGAAAAGGATATGCAAAAAGTTACGTTGATGGAGAACTTGCCTGTGAAATAGAAGTGACAATGGTAATACCATGTGAGTTCAACAAGTATAAGCCTAAAAAAAAGGCTGAGGAAAGATAATATGCTTACAGGAAAAACAGCTATTATAACAGGGGCAAACAGAGGAATTGGATTAGCAACCGTTGAAGTGTTTGCAGAACAAGGTGCAAGCATTTGGGCATGTGCACGTACAAAATCTGATGAATTTGAGGATAAAATAAAAGAAATATCAAAGCAAAATAAAGTAACAATAAGTCCAATTTATTTTGATGTAACAGAAGAAGTAGCAGTTAAGAATGCGATTAAGATAATTGGTAAAAATTCAAAATCTATAGATATACTTGTCAATAATGCTGGTATTTCAATAGAAAGACTTTTTAGTATGACTTCATCTGAAATAATACAAAAAACAATGAAAGTCAATTTTCTATCACAAGTACTTTTAAGCCAACTTATATCACGATACATGATGAAAGCAAAAACAGGAAGCATTGTAAATATTGCATCTGTTGCAGGATTAGAAAATGAACAAGGCGGGATTGCCTATGGAAGCAGCAAAGCTGCTGTTATATTCTCAACCAAAACAATGGCACTTGAATTAGCTTCATATGGAATAAGAGTAAATTCTGTTTCCCCTGGTTTTATTGGCACAGATATGTGGAAAAACCGGAACAGTGAAATAAGAGATAAAATTTTAAGTGAAACACCACTTGGTCGAGAAGGAACACCAAGAGAAGTTGCGAATGCTATACTATTTCTTGCTTCAGATATGTCATCCTATATGACAGGAGAAAATATTGTAATAGATGGAGGTAGAAAGGGGAATAGAAGAGGTTAAGATAAAATTATTTGATAAAGAAAAGGTAGTTAAATGTTATAAAATATTTTAAATTGAATTGGCAAATTTAAAGTAAGGATATACAAATTTTATATTAGATAACTGAGTTTACTATTTGTTATATGTATTATCATAAAGGGTAAATAATATGGTATTAAAAAACGGAAGAAGTATAAAAAATAACAGTGAGCCATATATTGTTGCTGAATTGAATTCTAGTCATAATGGTAAAATGGATATTGCTAGAAAAATGATTGATGCAGCGAAAGATTGTGGTTGTGATGCTGTGAAATTTCAATCTTGGTCGGCAGAATCACTTTATTGTCGAGATTATTATGATAAAAATCCTATATTGAAAAAGATGATTAGTAGATTTTCTCTTAAACCTGTGGAATTGTTAGAATTGTCGGAATACTGTAATGATATTGGTATTGATTTTTCTTCTACACCATATTCTAAGGAAGAAGTAGATTTTCTGGTAGAACAATGCAAAGTACCATTCGTTAAAATTGCTTCTATGGATATTAATAATCTTCCATATTTGAGATATATTGCAAAGACAAATATACCAATTATTTTGTCAACAGGTATGGCAACTATAGAGGAAATAACGAAAGCTGTTACTGAAATTGAAAATGTAGGGAATCATAATATTTGTATATTACATTGTGTTTCTTTATATCCAGTAGAGGCACAGTTTGTAAATTTAAATAATATAATTATGTTGAAAGAAAAATTTCCCAGCTATGCAATAGGATATTCTGATCATACAATAGGCAGTGAGGTGGCATGTGCCTCAGTCGGTCTTGGAGTGGCACTTATAGAAAAACATTTTACGCTCAATAATAAAAAAATTGGATGGGATAATCAAATGGCTACAGAGCCTGAGGACATGAAAGATTTGGTTCTTAAATGTCATAGAGTGCATAGTTCTTTAGGACTTTATGAAAGAAAACTTACATCAGAAGAATTAGAACAGCGAAAAAAAATGCGTAGAAGCGTCGTTGCCGCTATAGATATGTCAATGGGACATATCATTGAGGAAGGAGATTTTACTGCCAAGCGTCCAGGAGATGGAATACCAGTAAATGAATATAAAAATATAATTGGACGAGTTCTGATAAGAGATATCCAAAAGGATCAATTAATTCTTAATGAATATTTACGTGAGAGGGAATAAAAATGATTGAAAACTTTCATAAATTACCACTTTATTCTTTGAAGAAAAGTGAAAAAGAACAATTATTGTTGGAAGAATTAAATCAATTAACCGAAATGCATAGGATAAAATGTGTTGAATATGCCCATTATCTTGAGGCAATTGGATATACTCAGAGTCAAGCAGAAACCTTAGAAGAAATACCTTTTGTACCAATTAGAATTTTTAAAGAACTTGAAATGAAAAGCATTCCTGAGAAAGATGTGTTTAAAGTAATGATGTCATCAGGAACAAGCGCACAAATACAGTCAAAAATATATCTAAATAAAGAGAATGCAATACTTCAACAGAAAGTTTTGCTTCGTATCCTTGGAGACTTTGTTGGCTCTAAGCGTCTACCAATGCTTGTTGTGGATTCTCATGCAACAATAAGCGACAGACGATTATTCACCACAAGAGGTGGAACTATCATGGGGCTTGATTTTATGGCAAAAAAAATGATATTTGCACTTAATGATGATATGACTTTAAACGTAGACAATTTAGAAGAGTTTGCAAATACTTATGGAAAGCATAAATTTCTAATTTTTGGATTTACATTTATGGTATGGAAATATCTCTTTGATGAAATAGAGAAAAAGAAACTAAAAATTGATTTTTCTAATGGATATCTATTAACAGCCGGTGGCTGGAAAAAGTTAAAAAATGAAGCTGTATCAAACAAAGATTTTAAAAAACGTGGTGAGAAAGTTTGTGGAATTAGACATTATATTGATCATTATGGGATGGCAGAGCAGACAGGATGTATATATGCAGAATGTGAATGTGGGCATCTTCATGCAAGCATATATTCAGATATTATTGTGAGAAGATATAGAGATTTTTCACCTTGTGAATATGGTGAGCGTGGATTTATTCAATTATTGTCTAGTTTACCCCATTCTTATCCAGGACATTCTATACTGACTGAGGATGAAGGTATTATTCTTGGAGAAGATGATTGTCCATGTGGACGGAAAGGAAAATATATCCAGATACTTGGAAGGATAAAGAATGCTGAGATAAGGGGGTGCAGTGATACCTATGCAACAAGTTTTTAATGATATAAGATATCTTGTTGGGAATAAAGAAATTCTTGAACAGATGGAAAAAACACAGGTGCTTCCTTTATTCTCAGAAAAAGCATTAAACTTTCTAGATTGTCTTTCAAGAAGGCTAATGTGTAGTAACAAGGCGAAAAAATATCCTGATGTGATTGCGTATGCTTTTTGGATTAGAAGAGCATCCTTAGAAAAAATAAGTATGCAATACAAAACAAAAGACCAAAAGTTAGGAAGAGGAATTGCATTTCAAATAGCACCATCAAATATTCCTGTTCAATTTGCAGTTTCTATGACATATGCTCTTACGGCGGGTAATGCGTCAATTATAAGGATATCTGATAAAGAATTTGAACAGGTGGATATTATTTGCGAGGGCATTCGTTCTATTCTATGTGACACATATCCTGAAATGGCATCATATATTTGTGTTATTCGATATCAACATAATGATAAAATAACACAATCATTGACAGATTTATGTGACATTCGGATGATATGGGGAGGAAATCATACAATTGCAGCTATACGTAAAGCTACTATAAATGCTAGATGTATTGATCTTGGATTTGCAGACCGCTATTCTATAGCCGTTATTAATGCTGATGATTATTTAGAAGAAGATGCTGTTTTATTGGCAAATGATTTTTACAATGATACATACTTCTCTGATCAAAATGCATGCAGTTCCCCAAGATTAGTAATATGGATAGGAAATAGAATATCAAAAGCAAAAGAACTGTTTTGGGATACATTAGGAGATATTGTATCAAGAAAATATTTGATGGAATCGATATGCAGTTCAGAGAAATTATTAAAAACAGCAATATGTGCTGCTAAACATCCAGGCATAAGAGAAATAAAAAAAGATAATTTACTTGTAAGAATAGAATTACCATCATTGTATGATGATATTATGGATTTTAAAGGAAATTGTGGCTACTTTTTTGAATGTAGCATTGATAATCTACAAGACATTATTCCTATCATGAAAAAAAATTGCCAAACAATAACATATATAGGAAAAATAGAAGAAAAACTTAGGAAAATTATAAATGATAATGGTGTAAAAGGTGTTGACAGAATTGTTCCTGTTGGGCATGCTGCAGATATTGCATTTGTGTGGGATGGTTTAGATTTACCAAATATATTATCTCGTCAAATAGGTAATTCATAGAGTGTATAAATATATAAAAATAGAATTATTGGAGGATTAAAAATGACAAATATTGAAAAGTATATAAACACATTTGTAGAAGGTCTTGGAATAAAAGAAGAACAAGTGGAAGGACTAGAATATCAAGCAATTATGGAATGGGACTCCGTTGGCCATATGTCACTTATTACAGCGATTGAAAATACTTTTGGTATTATGATGGATGTAGATGATATTATTGATTTTAGTTCATATGAAAAGGGAAAAGAAATTTTGAGCAAGAATTATCATATTGAATTTTAGCCTTATCAAGGAAATCTCACCTGTGTTTAATAAAAAGAAAAAACAAATTTTTAACTTTACTAAAATATAATATTATAAAAGGTATAGCCGATATAATAAAAGATAGGAAATCATACAACGCATGGAGGCGCTATACCATTAAAAGAAGAGGAATGGATAGGCGTCTATTTCTCTTTTTTTGTAATATTAAGAAAAGAAATACTTTGTTGCTATGAAGTGTTAAAGTATATAATTGTCTTATAATCTAAAAATAATATAAGCATTCCACAAGAGCAAATGATTTCTTTGGTGTTATCTGTAAAAAGCAGATTTTATTTTCTATCATGAAATTTTTGGAAAAAATATTGAATATAAGGTGGATAAAGAAATGGCAGAACAATTAAACCAATTTTTAAATAAGGCTTTTGATTTTGAAGAGCAAGGTTATGTAGAGGAAGCAATACAGTTATGTGAGAAATGTATACAAGTATTTCCAGAGTATGAAAATGATATTAAACTTGAAATTGCAAAAATGATTTATAGAAATGGAGAAAAAAATCTTGCACTTTCCCAATTTCTTACTATCTATCAGGAGACAGAGAACAGTGAGATTCGCGATTTGATTTTAGAAGCTTATTATGGTGAGAAGGAACAAGAGTATGAAAAAAATTGTCAGGAAAATTGGAAACGATTAGAAACATATCCTCACTTTTTTGGAAATGCAGCTCCATCAGAAATCCGTTATTATCCCATTTATCAAAGTCAAAAAGAAATTTTATTTTATGATAGTATAGAACAAAAGTTTCAAATCATAGAACGGTTTAAAGTTGTTATGGAAAACCAAAATAATATGGTTTGTATCAGCAGTGATTTGTTGTGGATGGAAGATATTTTATTGTTAGAGAAAATGACAAGGAAAGTAGATCCGTTTATGGATATGGAAAATGCTTTATTACTTGTATATCACAAAGAAACATGGGATTTATTGTTGCAGATATTTGATTTAAAACATTTAATAGAGTTTGATAGAATTGTTTTTTATGATAGTAAGGATTGGCTAGAACATTCTATTTTGGAAGAAGGATATCGCTTTCCTAAAATAATAGGAGGGAATCTATCAGAAGAAATTAAAGATCTTTTAAAGGATATATCTAATAAATACAAACAAGAGTTTACAAAATATCATAAGGAAGCATTAAAATATTATAAGGAAAATAGCAAAGAAATTATAAAACATATCAAAGAAGGAAATCCTAGAATTTTATTTGATACTACCCGTTTTTCGACTGCACTTCAATATCATATCAGAGATTGTAAAGAAGCAGCGAATAGAAGAGGATTAAAGACAGAATTGATAATTGAAAAAGATAGATTATGCACAGGTTGGTCAGATTTATTTTATATAAAAAAGGTTGTAGAATTTAAACCAGATATTATTTTTATGATAGATCATTTTAGACATGAAAATAGTATAGTAGCTGTATTGAATGAGTTGGTTTTTGTATGTTGGGTACAAGATCCGCTATCTTCTATTATGGATAAAGAAATACCATTAAAATTAACAAATAAAGATTTTATTTTAAATCATTTTACTACATGGAAAGATTTTAAAGAAGTTGGTTACAATGAAAAGTATGTAATAGATGCTCCCGTTGCTTCTAATCCTTTTCTTTATAAACCCTATCCATTAAATGAGGAAGAAAAAAAGAAATTTTCTTGTGATATATGTTTTGTATGTCATGCCAGTGATGTGGATGGTCATATCAATCGTTTATTGCAAAATATTCCTGTTTTGCATGAACCCATACGTGCTGTATATAAGGGATATCAGGCTTATGTATATGAAACTGGAAATGTATTTTATACAAAAAAAGTTTTTAAGGATTATATTGAAGGAGCTTTACAGTGTCATTATAACGTTACATTAGTGCCTAGTTTATTAGAAGATCTAGCAGAAGATATGTATATGAGATTTAATTTAGCTGTATTTAGACAAGCTTTGGTAGATTGGATTTTGGATGCTGGATTTACTAATATTAAATTGTGGGGAAATGGATGGACAAAAGAAGAAAAATATAAGAAATATGCTATGGGTCCAGCAGAAAATGGAGAAACACTCTCTAAGATTTATCAGGCTTCTAAGATTGTAGTAGGAAATAATATTATAATCACTGCTGCTTCTAGGGCATGGGAAACCATGCTTAGTGGGGGATTTTATATGAGTAATTATATTCCAGAAGAAGTAGATTGGTCAGATATAAGAAAAATTATTGAGGTTGGAAAAGATGTTATTATGTTTTATAACCGTGATGATTTAATAGAAAAGTTGCATTATTATTTGAATCATGAAGAAGAGCGACAAATTATGATAAAAAATGGTAGAAAAGCAGCATTGGAAAAAATGACATATGATGCATTGATAGAAAAAATGCTAAAAGAACTAGCAGAACGCTTAGAATTAGAATAAAAAAGGTAGTTTGTGCTGAAAAACATACAGAATGGAGGAAATTATGTTATCAAATGAAAATAAAGAAGCTAATCATGGAAGTGATGAAGAAAATTGGGATGCAGTATTAAGACACTTTAAGACAAAAGCAGATTTATCACAATTAGGTACCTATTATTCTTATATGGTTAATGCAGATATTAAACATTTATCCTTTACATTAAGTAGATATAAATTTGCTAGCAAATTACTAATGTATAAAGAACATACCAATCTATTAGAAATGGGTTGTCAAGAAGCCTTAGGAGCATTGTTGTTTCAACAAAATATTAATCTTGATAGATATGTTGGAATTGATTTGGATGCAGAAGCAATTAAGTGGAATAAAGAATATTTACCAAAGGATTTTGAATTTATTTGTGCAAACTTTTTTGAGTGTACAAAATTAGGAGAAGAAGAATTTGATGCAGTTGTAAGTTTAGACGTTATTGAGCATATAGCACCAGAAAAGGAAGAACAATATTGTGAAATAATTTGTAAAAATCTGAAACAAGATGGCGTGGCGATTGTAGGAACACCTAATATTGCATTTAGTCCCTATGCAAGTGAGGGAAGTAAAATAGGCCATATTAATTTATATGATCAAAAAAGATTATATAAATTAATGAATAGATACTTTCATAATGTATTTATTTTTAATATGAATGATGAAGTAGTTCATACAGGTTTTGCACCAATGTCTTGTTATATTTTTGCAGTGGGTTGTAATAAAAAATAGATAATTTGGATTTATAATTATATATTAAGAAAGAATGGAAAAAGGAATAGAGAGTTATGGGGAAAATTATATCCAAACAAGATATAAGTGAAATAGAGGAATTAAAAAAAGAGGGAAAGAAAATAGTTCTCTGTCATGGGGTATTTGATTTGGTTCATCTAGGGCATATTATCCATTTTGAAGAAGCCAAAAAAATGGGTGATGTTTTGGTAGTTTCTATAACGGCAGCAGAATATGTGAGAAAAGGACCAGGTAGACCTTATTTTGATGATGAAATGCGTTTGAAGTTTTTATCATCCATTGCATGTATTGATTATGTTATGTTATCAGAAGAATATACTGTAGATGATATTATTGAAACGATTGAACCAGATTTATATGTAAAAGGGGCGGAATATGCCAAAGCGGAAAATGATATTACAGAAAAAATTAAAGAAGAAGTAAAACTAGTAAGAAGTCATGGAGGAGATATTGCCTATACAACAGGTCAGGTATTTAGTTCTACCAAGTTAATTAACCATGCACTTCCCGCTTTATCAGAAGAGGTAAAAGAATTTGCACTAGATTTTCATCAAAGATATTCCATAGAAGATATTAGGAATTTTACAAATGCCATGAAGAATATAAAAGTATTAGTGGTGGGAGATGTCATTATTGATGAATATATCTATTGTAATGTTCAGGGGATTATGTCAAAAGATAGAGGTTATTCTGCGCGTTATCAATATGCAGAGCAATATTTAGGGGGAACTTTGGCCGTTGCGCGTCATCTTGCATCTTTTAGTGACAATGTAACATTGATGAGTATTATAGGGATAGAAGAAACGGTGCACAGTAGAATGTTAGATGAACTTAGTGATAAGATGCGTGTGGATATGACTTATAGCAATGTATTTAAAACAATTGTAAAAAGTCGGTATGTGTCTTTAAATGAAAAACGGGAAGAACTAGATAAAATATTTGCAATAAATAATCTTCCAACACCTATGTGCATAGATAAAGAAGCATTAGATTCCTTTAAGTGTAAGTTACAAGAAAAGATAGGGCAATATGATGCAGTGATTTTATGTGATTTTGGACATGGTTTAATTGACAGTGAGGTTATGGATATCATTCAGGAGAATGCTAAATTTTTAGCTTTGAATTGTCAGACAAATTCTTCTAATTATGGCAAAAATTTAATTACAAAGTACAAACGGGCAGATGTATTTGCCTTAGACCAGAGAGAGTTGGGATTGGCTTTTTCTAATTATCAGCAAGGAGAAGACGAGTTGTTACTTCGATTAGCAGAGTATTTTGATAGTTATGGCTGGTTGACTCAGGGTTCGAAAGGAGCTACTTCTGTTGAAAATAAAATATTAAAAATGTGTCCAGCGTTTACCTTGAAAGTAAAAGATACCATAGGTGCTGGAGATGCATTTTTTGCTTTGGCAAGTCTTGCAGTTGCAGCAGGGGCGCCGATAGAGGTTGGAACTTTTATAGGAAATATAGCAGGCGCTTTAGCAGCGAATATTGTGGGGAACAAAGAATCTATAGAGAAAGTAAATGTGTTGAAGTATGCAAGTACCTTATTAAATATGTAGTGGAGTAGATAATATGTTATCATTAGTAACAGGTGGTTGTGGGTTTATCGGTTCTCATATAATGTAGTGGAATGTGCAAAAAATGCAGGAATTAAAAAACTTGTATATGCAGCATCTTCTTCCTGTTATGGAATACCAGATGAATTTCCTACCAAGGAGACAGCAGAAATTCGTCCTCAGTATCCATATGCCTTAACCAAAAGACTTGGAGAAGAAACTGTACTTCACTGGGGGCAAGTGTATGGTTTACCAGTGATTACCTTGCGATTATTTAATGTATATGGAACACGTTCTAGAACATCAGGGACCTATGGAGCAGTGTTTGGTGTGTTTTTAGCGCAAAAGTTGGCGGGAAAACCGTTTACAGTAGTGGGAACTGGAGAACAGACAAGAGATTTTACCTATGTGACAGATGTTGCAGATGCTTTTTATACAGCAGCTATGTCTGATATTGTAAATGAAACTTTTAATGTGGGCAGTGGTGGAACATAGTCTGTAAACCGTTTATGTGAATTGTTAGGTGGAGATATTGTACATATACCCAAAAGACACGGGGAACCAGATTGTACTTATGCCAATACAGAGAAAATTGAGAGAGCATTTAACTGGAAAGCAAAAGTTACATTAGAAGAAGGAGTGGCCAAAATTCTTGACAATATTGAATATTGGCGCGAGGCTCCAGTTTAGACTCCAGATACGATTGGAGAAGCAACCAGTGATTGGTTTAAATATCTGGGAGATAAAGAAGAACATGGAGGAGTTTAATGTACACAGATTATTTAAAAAAATTAGTACATTATTTGGAAGAAACACAAGTATATAATCAGCAAGGAATCTTATGTAAAGATTATGAAGAGGCAATGCAGAAGTTGGTAAATCTTTTTTCAGAGATGAAAGAAAATGGGAAACAAGTTTTCTTTATTGGCAATGGTGGAAGTTCTGCCATTGCTAGTCATATGACGGCTGATTTCATGAAAAATGGTGGAATGAAAACGTATAGTCTGTATGATAATTCTGTTACAACTTGTATGGGAAATGATTATGGATATGAATATATTTTTTCACGTCCCTTAGAATTTTTAGGAAATAAGGGAGATTTGCTGGTGGCAATTAGCAGTTCAGGCAATTCTAAAAATATAGTAAATGCCATACAAGTAGCTCAGAAAAAAGGATTAAAAATTATTACCTTGTCTGGATTTGAAAAAGAAAATTGTATTAGAAGTATGGGAAACTATAATATTTATGTGCCAGTAAGTCACTATGGCATGGTAGAATCTATTCACAATTTAATTTTGCAGCAGATTGTGGATATGATTTTAGAACGAGATGGAGAGTGCTTATAATATAGTTGGTTTTGTCAGCAAAATTAACGTGCGTTTCGTGGCAAGAATGCGGATGGCATTCTTAAATTTAAGGATAAAATAACATGTTACATAGACCAGCAATTTTTTTGGATAGAGATGGTGTATTATGTGTGGAGAAAAGTTATGTGACTCAAATGGAGGAGTTAGAGATTTTTCCCTATACAAAGCAATGTATTGAAAAGATACATCAAAAAGGGTTTTTGGCAATTTGTATTACAAACCAGTCGGCAGTGGCACGAGGAAAAATGACAGAAAAAACGTTGCAAGAAATCAATAGATATCTT
The DNA here is from genome assembly GCA_910586005.1 of uncultured Lachnospiraceae bacterium. Taxonomy (GTDB): domain Bacteria; phylum Bacillota; class Clostridia; order Lachnospirales; family Lachnospiraceae; genus Petralouisia. Next base: position 94,230 of record CAJUHG010000002.1, read on the forward strand.
GTAAAAGAGATGGGGTTGGATGCTTTGTATTATTGTCCCCATCATCCAGATGGAATAGGAAAATATCAATTAAAATGTAATTGCAGAAAACCAAATACAGGAATGATAGAACTTGCGATTAAAGAGTGGGCGATTGACCAGAAGAATTCTTATATGGTTGGAGATCGCGCTTCTGATGTTGAATGTGGACAAAAGGCTGGATTGAAAACTATATTATTAGAAAGTGGATATGGTACAAAACGTTTGGAAAAACCAATAGAGCCAGATTTTATTTATAAAGATTTAGAAGAATTTGTAAAAATAGGATTTTAACTCCTATTTTAGTAGAAATTAGAATAAAATTTTAGGAAAAAAATAAAATTTTAAATTTATTTACTAAAAAGTTAATATATAAAAATGATATAGCCGATATAGCTAGAGATAGAAAATCAAACAACCCGTGGAGGCGCTATACTGAGAAAAAGAGGAATAGATGTGCGTCTATTTCTCTTTTTTTGAGCTTATGGCAAAGAAAAGTGAGGAATATTGTCGCGCTTGCTCGTAAGAGAGATAACAATATACTTTATGAAAGGTAAAAAGAAATGAAAGAATTTTTGAGTCTGATTGGAGAGCTGATGAATCAGTGGCAGTTATATGGTAAATATTTTACAGATACTATGGAACAGATGAAAGAAAGTTATAACAAACTTTCCAATCAGGAAAAAAAGAAAAGTTTGTCAATACTAGATGAGATTCTTCAGGAAGATGTCAACAGCTATTTTCTTATTATGTCCATGTTACTAGAAAAGTTAAAAGAGGAAGATATTGTATTTTTTATAGAAGACATGTTAAATTCTGGTAGAGTTTCTGTGTGGGAACGTATCCGAGTTATGTATCAATTGAAAGGGATATTATTTTCAAGTGTTATTATTAAAAATGAATGGAAAGAAATTCAAAATCAAAAGGTTATATATGAAAAAATCTTAAAAGATATTCTAATAGGTCTTCCAGTCGATTATTCTTATATTCCTTGGAAAGAGAGAGAAAAAAAGATTGTAATTGTAGTAAATCAAATATTGGAGTTGTCACATGCACCTACTAGAAAGTTAATTAGTATTTACAAATATTTTAAGGAACTTGGATATGAAGTGCGTATATATGTTTGTTTTTATTCAGGAGAAGCAGATTTAAAAGAACATTTTTGGTATAGGGCATGTGGATATTATAATTATATAGAAGTGACAACTCCTTTTACATTTGATAGAGGAGAGGAAGAAAAAATTATAGGATATAATTTCTTATTGCAGTCTGAGGATTATATGCAGGGAATAAAGAAAACAATGGATCTGATCTATGAGGAACGGCCAGAATTTGTATTTGAATTAGGGGACAGAACCATATTGGCTGGTTTGTGTCATTCTTTTACAACCGTTGTAACGATGAGTTGTACTAAACAAATACCTATTACCAATGCATCTGTGATTGCTAGATATTTTGAGTATTCCAAAGAAGAAGAAAAATTATATCGACAGTATGTGGAGGATACACAAGTAGTTATAGATGTAAAGCATATGGATAACACCTTTAAAAACAGTGATGAGAGCGAAAAGAGAGAGAAAACAAGACAAGAACTAGAGATAAAACAAGAAGAATTTGTTTTTGTGATTGCTGGTAATCGTCTTAGTGAGGAACTAACAGAAGAGTTTTTAAAAATATTGCATTGTATTTTAGAACAAAATAAAAAATTTATTCTTTTATTTATAGGAAATGTAAAGAAAACATTAAAAGAAAAAATCAGTGATTGTTTCGATATGGAGCAAATTCGATTTTTGGGATATAGAGAAGATTTTCAAGATGTAATTTCAGCAGGAGATTTATTTTTAAATCCACCTAGACAAGGAGGGGGAACGGGCGCTATTTATGCAGGTCTTGGGGGAGTACCTGTGATTACTCTAGACCACTGTGATGTAGAATCTTTTGCTGGAAAAGAATTTATCTGTCAATCCATAGAAGAGATGCCATCTCTTGCTTGGAAATATTATAGTGATAAGGCGTTTTATCAAAAACAAAAGGAAATTATAAAAAATAATATAAAAAAGATTTTGGCAGTTGACAGTATTGGGAATTTTGAGAAATTATGCAATTATATAGAACAAATTACATTAGAAAAGGAAAAAGAAAATGAAACATGATATTATGGTGACTCGGAGCTCTATGCCTCCTTTAGAAGAGTATATAGAAAAAATTCAACCTCTATGGGAAAGTCATTGGCTAACTAATATGGGAAAGTATCATCAAGAGTTTGAGGAACAGTTAAAGGAGTATTTAGGAACTAGTTATTTATCTTTGATGGTAAATGGACATATGTCCTTAGAATTGGCTCTTCAGGCCATGAATTTTCCAGAAGGAGGAGAGGTGATTACTACACCTTTCACCTTTATTTCTACTACACATGCAATTATTAGAAATCGATTAGTTCCTGTCTTTTGTGATATTAAATTAGAGGACTATACCATAGATGAGGCTAAAATAGAAGCGTTAATCACAGAAAAGACAGTGGCAATTCTGCCAGTACATGTCTATGGAAATATCTGTGAGGTAGAAAAAATAGAGGAGATAGCAGAAAAGTATAATCTAAAAGTTATTTATGATGCTGCCCATGCATTTGGAGAGAAAAAGGATGCTATAGGAGTTGGAAATTTTGGAGATGCCTCTGTATTTAGTTTTCATGCCACAAAAGTATTCCATACCATAGAAGGAGGAGCAGTTACTTTTTCAGACCCCAAATTATATAAAAGATTGTATGACCTTAAGAATTTTGGAATACATTCAGAGGAAGTAATCGCACAAGTAGGGGCCAATGCAAAGATGAATGAATTTTCAGCGGCAATGGGATTGTGTAATTTACCATATATAGGTAGAAATATAGAAGAGAGAAAGAAGAGAGTAGAATATTATAAGGAGCAATTATCTTCCATAGAAGGATTAGTATTACCAAGATTAGAAAAAGAAAATATAGAGTATTCTTATGGATATTTTGCAGTATTGTTTTGTCCAGAAATACTAGGAGAGGGGATGAGAGATAGAATTTATGAGGAGTTACATAAGATACAGGTATATGCAAGGAAATATTTTTATCCTATCACATCAGATGCAGCTTGTTTTAGGAATAAATATAAGAAGGATGCATTAGAGAATGCAAGGTATGCAGGAGAAAATATTTTAGTATTGCCATTGTATCCAGAATTACCTTATGAAGTGATAGATGAGATATGTTCTGTGATAGAAAAAAATTGTGGTAAGATGAAATAATATGGAGACCTTCTTGCGTTTAAAACGTGTTTTTTTACAATATGTTGCCGATTTGGTGGAGAAATGGAGAGTATCATGAGGAAATTAGCACTAATTGGAGCAGGTGGTCATGGAAAAGTCTTAGCTAATATTGCAAAAAAAATGGGATATGAAAAGATAATTTTTTTTGATGATTGTAAAAGTGAGAAGGAGGGATATCCATATCCTATAGTTGGAAGGATCTGTGAGGCAGAAACGTGTGACTGTGAAGTTGCAGTTGCAATAGGTGATGCAAAGATGAGACAAAAACTTTTGGAAGAGTTAGAGCAAAAAGCGATAAAAATTCCTACATTAATTCATCCAAATGCTATCATTGCTGAGGATGTAGAGATTGGAAAGGGAGCTGTGATTATGGCAGGTGTAGTTTTACAGCCAGGATGTAAAATAGGAAAAGGATGTATTATCAATACCTGTGCTTCTGTGGACCATGATAGTAAAGTAGGAGATTATGTGCATGTTGCAGTTGGGGTACATTTGGCTGGAAATGTAAAGGTGGAAGCCAGAACTTGGATAGGAGCAGGAGCTACCATTAGTGATCATGTATGTATTTGTTCTGATTGTATCATAGGAGCAGGAGCAGTTGTTGTAAAAGATATCACAGAAATGGGAACTTTTATAGGAGTTCCAGCGAGAAGAAAAACTTTTTAAAGAAAAATAAAAAATAGTATAAAGTCTTTGGAAAAAGAACCGATAAAGATAGTGTAAGTCAAAGATGCAACCTTACATAGTTGCACAGTAGTTTCAAATTGATTAACCTAGGGATCATTTAGAAACGAGAAGACTATTTTCATAGAATATAAATACCAAAGCGTTTTGCTAAGGTCATTATATTATAATAAAATATTATTATTTTTGCAGCATGGACGCTGCAGTATATTCAAGGAGGAAACTATTATGGCAATGATCGTACAACACAATCTTACAGCAATGAACTCTAACCGTCAGTTGGGTATTACCACAGGCGCACAGGCTAAATCTTCTGAAAAATTATCATCTGGTTATAGAATCAACCGTGCAGGCGATGATGCAGCAGGATTAAAGATTTCTGAAAAAATGAGAAGTCAGGTTCGTGGTTTAACACGTGCATCTGTAAACGCACAGGATGGTGTATCTTTGATTCAGACTGCTGAAGGTGCTTTAAATGAAGCTCATTCCATTCTTCAAAGAATGAATGAATTAGCAGTTCAAGGTGCTAATGATACCAATGAGAACATTGACCGTGAGGCTATCAATGAAGAATTGGATCAGTTGACACAAGAATTAGATAGAATTTCTCAGACAACTCAGTTCAATAAACAGAACTTGTTGGATGGTTCTTTCCAAGACAAGAACCTTCATGTTGGCGCTAATGCAAATCAGAAGATTTCTATTAGCATTGACAATATGAATGCATCTACTTTAGGTCTTAGAAGTATTGTAGCAAAGGGAGCAGTAGCAGGCAGTGCTGCTTCATATGCTAGCGTAGTAGTTCCATCAACATTGCAGACTGGTGTTTCTATTGGAAAATTCGTTTACAATGGCATGTCAGCAGCTTATGACATTACTTCAACTTTTGCAGCTAACAAGAGTCATGCGATAAGTACCTTCAAAGGAGCGATTTCTACAAAAGCTGCTTCTACACAGTATGTATTACAGAGAGATACAGCAACTAACTCCCTATACTATATAGATGGTAACAATAATCGTTATGGAACAGCAGGCAGTGCTATGAAAGTGGATCTTTCTGTAGCTAAAGGAAAGGTTTCAACAGAATTTGGAGGCGAAACTGGTAAATATCTTCGTACTTCTGCAAAGACTGCAACTAGTGCAACTGTAGTAAAACCAGGTTATACATCTGTTTGGACAGTAAAATCTGCTGTAGCAAGTAAGGCATCTACAGTAATTAATGTACCAAAGGTAGATGATTATGAAACAGCAAATGCAACTTTAAAGGCAGTTCAGGAAGCTATTAACAAAGTATCTGGTCAGAGATCTGCACTTGGTGCTATCCAGAACAGATTAGAGCATACCATTGCAAACTTAGATAATGTAGCTGAGAACACTCAGGCAGCAGAATCCCGTATCCGTGACCTTGATATGGCTTCTGAAATGGTTGAATACAGCAAGAACAATATTCTTGCTCAAGCAGGACAGTCTATGCTTGCCCAAGCAAATCAGTCTACACAGGGTGTGTTGTCCTTGTTACAGTAATAGTAATAGCATCAGTAACAAATCAAGTAAGAAAATTCATAAAGGGGTTGGCGTTGCCAACTCCTTTCTTTTACGCGAAGGCAAAGTGAGAATTATCGTTGGGCAAAGTGTGACGCTCATGGTTTGGCAATAAAAAGTGTGCTTTTTAAATTTTTTATTGTATCCTATATGATAAAAATAATGGCAGGATGACATATGGAAGAAAAAATAAAGAGCTTATTTCAATCTGTAAATTTAATTGCAATGGATTACTTGTTTAGACAAAAACAAAATAATATAAAACCCATCCAAGAACTGATTCCTCAAATCCAAGAATTTGTTTTATGGTTTCTAGAGGAAAATCGTTTTGGAATAGAAGAGGAACTATATAGAGATATGCAGAATTACCTTCTGCAAGTGTTGGAAGATATTTCAACTGCAATGAGCCAAGAAGACAGGGTGTTACTTCATGATGCAATTGCATATGGTTTAATTGATTATTTAAAATTATTTGTGGAATTGCAGGAGGCAGAGACAGATGACAATTTATGAAGAGAATTTGAAGGCATTATCTGCTGATTATCCGCAGATGGATCGATTGATAGAAGAAGCGAAGGAAAATTTAGAACCAGAACTTGAGATTATAGAAGAGACTTCCTATGATGGAGAGACGATTATTAAAGTTCAGAAAGAAGATAGGATTTGCTATTTAAATGGTAAGCGCAATACTAAAGAACCAGCAGAAAAATGGATAGAAAGTTTAGGGACACTTGAGACGAACGCACCTGTCTTTTTGATGGGACTTGGGAATCCTTCCTATCTAAAAGAACTGGTAGAACAGACAGAAAAGCGGCTAATGATTATTGTCTATGAACCTTCCTTTCAAATTTTTCAATATTTTTTAGAACATATTCCAATTCACAGATGGATGGAAAAACATTTGATTGTATTTTGGGTAAAGGGCTTAAAAGGAATGGAAGATGCAGTAATGAAAAATTTAATTGGCAGAATTCTTAGATTTGAGACGATTCCTTTTTCTCGTAGATTAATTTCTCCTAATTATGATATACTATTTCCAGAAGAAGCATTAGCTTTTATAAAAATGATGCGAGATGTTACAAATAATGAATTAACCCAGTATAATACACAGATGTTATTTTCCACAGTAGCTGTACAAAATTTACTTGATAATATAAAGTATTTATGTGATGGTTATAAAACGGTACAGCTTGCTCAGGTAATTCCAGATGATATTCCAGGGATTGTTGTGGCAGCGGGGCCATCTTTAAATAAAAATATCAAAGAATTAAAAAAAGCCAAGGGAAAGGCTTTTATTATTGCGGTGGATACTGCTATCAAGCCTTTATTAGCGGAGGGAATTATTCCTGATATGTTTGCAATGGTAGATGGAAGAAAGCCTGTTATGTTAGTAAAAAAAGAGGGAGCAAAGGAAATTCCACTTGTGGCCACTATAACTTCCAGTAGTGAAGTTATGAATTATCATACAGGAATGAAATTTTTTTATAATGAAGGTTCTGTTATTATGGACCGTATTTTAATGAAACAAGATTTTCATTATGGTACAGTTGATACGGGGGGAAGTGTTGCAACTAGTGCATTTTCTTTGCTTTATAAGATAGGTTTACCCTGTGTTATTTTAGTAGGACAGGATTTGGCCTATACAGGAAATAAATCTCATGCAGATGGAACTTTCAATGATGTTATGAAGGAAGAAGATACAAAAAACTATATTATGGTGGAAGGAAATATTGAAAAAGAAGTTCCTACCATAGCAAATTTAAAAATGTATTTGGATTGGTATGGGAATTATATTGAATCTGCACAAAAAGCCGATAAGAATTTTAGAGTAATCAATGCGACAGAAGGTGGCGCAAAAATAAGAAATACAGAGGTTATGACACTTCATGATGCAATTGAACAGGAGTGTAAAAGAGAGGTAAATATACAAGAATGTCTGCAAAAGTTATCTCCTATGCTAAATGAAGAATCTAGGAAATGGGCAGTGGAGTATATCAATAGTTTTCCAGATAAGTTCTTGGCGTTGGAAAAAGAGGCGAAAAGAGCAAAAAGATTGTATCAAAAATTAGCTACCATTTGTAATAAAAAGAATATTGATGTCAAAGAATATAAAAGTGTATTAAAAAAGATTGAAAAAAGCGTTAAAAAAGTAGAGGGAAATGACATGTATCAGTTGGTGAATGATACAATGGTAAATGCAAGATATATTCTTTTGAGAGAACAATTTCATTATGAGAATACGGTACAAAAAGAGGGAAAAGAATTAGCTCGAAAAGGAATTTTGTATATGGAAAATGCAGCAAAAATGGCGGCTCTATTTGGAGAATATACAAGAGAATATACATGTATTAAGGAAACACCAACTGAGGAAGAAAATATAAATTTGGAGGAAACAACATGTTAAACAATAAGACTATATTAATTACTGGAGGTACAGGTTCCTTTGGTAATGCATTTACAAACTATATATTAGAACATTATAATCCAAAGAAAATTATTATCTATTCCCGCGATGAATATAAGCAGTTTGTTATGGCAAATAAATTTAAGAAATACAAAGATACTTTACGTTTTTTTATTGGTGATGTAAGAGATAAGGACAGATTATACCGTGCGTTTGATGGTGTGGATTATGTAATACATGCAGCAGCTTTAAAACAAGTACCAGCTTGTGAATATAACCCAATTGAAGCAATTAAGACAAATATCAATGGGGCTATGAATATTATTGATGCAGCCTTAGATTGTGGTGTAAAAAAAGTAGTGGCTTTGTCTACAGATAAGGCAGTGAATCCGATTAATCTTTATGGTGGAACGAAGCTAGTTTCAGACAAGTTATTTGTCTCAGCCAATGCTTATGCAGGTAAGAATGATATTAGTTTTTCTGTAGTGCGCTATGGAAATGTAGCAGGAAGCCGTGGCTCTGTTATTCCATTTTTCCGCAATATTGTAAAAAATGGAGGAACAGAATTGCCGATTACAGATTATAGAATGACTAGATTTTGGATTAGTTTAGAGCAAGGGGTACAATTGGTAATTAAGGCTCTAGAAGAGGCAAAAGGCGGAGAGACATTTATTTCTAAAATCCCTTCTTTTAAGATTACAGATTTGGCACAGGCAATTTTACCAGGATGTGCTATGCCAGAGGTTGGAATTAGAGAGGGAGAAAAGTTGCATGAAGTAATGGTCACACGCGAAGATTCTATTAGCACTTATGAATATGAGAAGCATTTTATTATTTATCCACATATGGAATGGTGGAATCCAGACAAGATTCGAGAGGGTGGAAAGCAAATTCAACCAGGTTTTGAATATAGTTCAGAGACAAATACAGAATGGTTGACGGTAGACGATTTAACTCAATTATTAAAGGGAGTTGAGGTATACTAGGTTGCTATCTGAGAATAAGAGTAAAAAAGATGGTAAAGAAAATAAGGGTTGTTATTTGAGGAAAGCTGAAGATAAGGATATTGACTTACTTTTTCGGTGGGCAAATGAAAGTGAAGTGCGGAAAAATTCTTTTTCTACCAAGCCAATCATATATGAAGAACATAAAAAATGGTTTGCTAAGGAAAAGCAAAAGGGCACAAAGATTTATATTTTGTGTGATGGAGCGCTAGAAATCGGGACTTTGCGATTAAATTTAAAAGGACATGAAGCGGTGATTAGCTATAGTATTGCTAGAGAATACCGCAATAGAGGCTATGGAACAAAGTTGATTATGCTTGCAGAACAGGAAGCTTGTCATATATTTTTAGAGGAAAAGCAGCAGCATTTTATGATTCTAAGAGCACAAGTAAAAGAAGAGAATTTGGCCTCTGGTGAAATCTTTACAAAATTAGGCTATGAAAAAGATGGCATACAATATAGGAAAAAAATTAGTTGGGAAAATCAGGAATAACCATTATGCATAATAAATAATATCAAAAGAAAGTACAAGGTAATTTATGTTGTATATTAGAACTGATATGAATGATATCATTGCAACTGGTCATGTAATGCGCTGTTTGGCCATTGCAGAAGCTGCAAAAGTCCAAGGAGAGGATACCACTTTTCTGTTAGCAGACGAGCAGGCTGTAAATTTAATAAAAGAGAGAGGCTTCCAATTTCTTGTGTTACATACAAAGTGGAATGATATGGAGGCTGAACTTCCAATGATAGAAACTGTAATCAAAGAAAGAAATATAGAAAAACTTTTTATTGACAGTTATCAGGTGACACCCCAATATTTGAAGAAACTAACGGCCATAGTGAAAACTATATATATAGATGATCTAAATGCATTTGTATATCCAGTAAATGCGCTGATTTGTTATGCCAATTTTTGGGAAAAGTTTCATTATAAAGATAACTATCATAAGACAAAATTATTTTTAGGTCCAAAGTATACACCTTTGCGGAAGGAATTTTACAATTGTGAAAAGAAGCAGATAAAATCACAGGTGGAAAATGTAATCTTACTTTCAGGTGGAACAGATAACTATGATATTTTAAATCAGATATTGGAAAAAATAGAGAAAAGCCAATATCAAAGTATAGATGTAATATGTGGGAGGTATTATCCCAATTATCATGTTTTGTGTGAAAAATATAGTGAGAATAAAAATATTCATATTTACCAAGCCGTTTCCAATATAGAATATTATATGAAAAAAGCAGATTTTGCAGTTGCCGCTGGAGGAACTACCTTATATGAATTGTGTGCTTTAGGTGTTCCAACCATATCTTATTCTCTTGCAGATAATCAACTTGACAATGTGAAAAAATTTCAAGAGGATGGAATGATTGATTATATAGGAGATGCCAGAACAGACAATATTGTGGAAGTGATTGTTTCTTATCTAGAGAAATATCATAAAAATTTAGAAATTCGTATGGAAAAATCAGAGAAAATGCAGAAATTAGTGGATGGGAAAGGCGCAGAACGAATTGTAGAAATTTTCAGGAAAGAAATTTAAGATCATTTTAATTTATGACAATAGAAAGTTCAAAAAATATGCTTTCTATTGTTTGAGATAAAATATAAATACTAAGAGGAAAAATCTAAAATTGCTTCTGACACAAATAAACTGTTAGGAAGTTACAAGGAGCATAGGTGATGGATATGGAAGAACAAAAAGTAGTTTTGATCACTGGTGGTGCATCAGGACTAGGAAGAATTTTAGTACAAGAATTTATTAAGGAAGAATATAAGGTTTGTTTTACGTATCGCAATAGTAGAGAAAAAGCACAGAAATTGGAAGAACAATATGGTCAAGAAGTGTTGGCAATTCGTGCAGATGCCAGTGAATATGAAAAAGCCTTTGAAGTAGTGAATACTTGTATCGAACATTTTGGCAGATTGGATGTGTTAGTCAACAATGCAGCAAGTGCAAAAGATGCTTCTCTAGCTAGAGTAAAAAAAGAAGATTTTGATTATACAATTCAAAATGTGCTTTATCCAACCTTTTATTATAGTAAGGCAGTTTGCAATTATTTTATTCAGTGCAACAAGGGGAAAATTATAAATATTGGCTCCATCAATGGCTTAAGAGGACGGGAAGGAAGTGTAGCCTATTCCACTGCAAAAGCAGGAATAGAAGGATTTACAAAAACAATTGCAAAGGAGCTTGGAACTTATAATATTAATTGCAATGTGGTAGCTCCAGGGTATATTGATACAGATGGTCAAGTAAATACTAGTGAGTTGATAAAAAAAATGGTATTGGATGAATGTGCTATTCGACGTTTGACTGATCCAGTAGAAGTGGCTAATTTGGTTCTTTTCCTAGCCAGTGAAAAGGCAAATAATATTACAGGTCAGGTTTATAAAATTGATTGTGGACAATATATATGAAATAAGTGAGAGAGAATTTTTCAATACTAGATGAAAAGGGATAGGACAAAATTTTTAAACACGATTTTTAAACAAGAAATAAGGGTGGTGGAATAAGAAATGAAGGTAGTTGCAATTATTCAAGCAAGGATGGGTTCTACACGACTTCCTCAAAAAATAATGACAGATCTCTGTGGAAAACCTATGTTATGGCATATTGTAAAGAGAGTTGCGAACTCTAAAATGATAGATGATGTTGTGATTGCCACCTCTACAAATTCAGAAGATGATGCAGTGGAGCAATTGGCAAAAGAATATGGAATATCTTTCTGGCGGGGAAGTCAAGAAAATGTTTTAGAAAGATTTTATGATTGTGCAACTTATTATCATGCGGATCTTATTGTACGACTGACAGGTGATAATGCATTAGTAGATTCCAGTATTATAGATATGGGTATTTCTTATTTTAAAGAACATGAATATGACTATGTTAGTTATAGAAAAGGATTACCAATAGGAATGATAATTGAAATTTTTTCCTATGTTGCCTTAAAAAAGTCTTATGAGAATGCAGAGGATACTCAATGTTTGGAGCATGTAACAC
>CAJUHG010000003.1:0-5857 GCA_910586005.1 uncultured Lachnospiraceae bacterium
AATTTTTATATATTATCTGGTTTTACAAAATATTTATTTTATGCGGTTATCCTGTTATGTAGTATAATCTTTCACTATCAGTGGAATTTGAGATAACATATTATCTATATCCTCAAACATAGCACTTTTTGTAGTTCCTAGATTGCTTGCAAACTCAATATGCTCCATTACTTCTTGATATTGTACTTTTGTTCTATCAAAAAATCCACACACTGACTCTAAAGATCTACTTGATTCTTCAATAACATTAGAAATTTCTGATTGTACTACAGTAGCTCCCTCTGCTGATTTTGTAATCTTATCAAACATTTTATATGTTTCATTCATTTTGCTAATATTTGTGCCCAAGGCTTCTTGAGAAGTATTTATACTAATATTTAACCGATCTGTTCCCTGTTCTACATCCACAATACTAGTATCTACCTCATGAACTAGCTTTTTTATTTCATCTGCTAATTCTTTTACTTTCACCGCAACTACTGCAAATCCTTTTCCTTGTTCTCCGGCTCTAGCAGCCTCAATAGATGCATTTAAAGCAAGAATATTTGTCTCATCTGCAATTGTCACAATTTTATTTGTACATTTCTTAATTTTTGTTACTGCTTCTAGAAAATCTTGAAATGTTTGCTCCATTTCTTCAAACCGTTCTTCTACTTGTTGTGAACTGCTTTTCAGTTCTTCTACTTCATTTTGCGCCTGATTTACAGATTCTGAAATCTCACTTTTTACTTCTGCAAATTGTCCAGACACTTGATTAATACTTGAAAATGTTTGCCCAAATTCTTGCAATTGCTCTTGAAAATTCTCTGATTCATTCATTACACCTGCAAACGTTTTCTTCACCATACGTAACTCTTGCAATGAATCTACTTCTTTCTGCACAAGATCTTCCTGATATCCTTTCAAGTGGTCTGTTACATATAAGACAGGATACAAGCTTTTTTTCTTTTTTTCCTTTGGTACTTTTTGGTTTTTCTTCAAAAATCGCATTTCCTTTTCCCCCTTTACTCAAATACCACACATGTCATAGATTGATTTACAAATTGATTATTGTAATGTTCTCCATATCCTACCAGACCTGCATGGCTGCCTAGGGTTCCCATTTCCCATAAATATTCTTGCATGTAATGATTGTCACTAAACAGTAAGTATCGAAACAGACAATTAACAGAAAACACAGCTGATATCTTTGGAAAATCTCTTTGAATTGTCTGAATTGTATTTTTTACAATTTTCTTATAATCGCCTAACTCTAACAGTACAAGTACATCAGAGTCATTTACCTGCCGAAAACATGTCAATGCATTTCCCTCTACCTCTTTAATGGATATAATACAAGTATCATTTCCACTGATTCTTCCAAAAGGATTTTTAAAAGTTTGTGTCAATATTTCTTGTTCTGTTACATGAAGTATCTTTTGATATACTTGTTTTGCAGGTTTTCCATTTAATTCTCCAAGAATATATTTGGATTTATCTGTTTTAGAAGCAATAAAGCGGTGTTCATCCATTTGATGATAAATATTTTCTTTATAAGCCTTTACTTTTCCATTAAGATTTTTCACTAAAGCATAAGTTACTGCATCTTTATAAACTTTTCCATTTGCAGATACCCTACCAGCATCTCCAGTTCCTCCTACCAGTGAGATATTTCTACACTTCAAGGCACTATATATGGTAGTTAATGCACAGGCATCATTTCCAGAACAGAAATCTATACATATAGTATCTCTCTGAGAAGCTCCTACTTTCTCTATATCTTGTTCCAAACGTTTAATATATTTCACTGGCATAGAAGACACTTCTTCCAACACATTAGCGGTTGCAGTGACTCCATTATAAAATGCTATGATACCCACACCCTTTTCTACCACTTTTGTATCATAACTCATTCCAATGCATCCAATACTAGGCACTCCAGGATAAAGTTGTTCAAGCTCCTGCACATGCGCTTCAAACTGTTCATTATTTGATAATAACATAATCAGTTGAGGGTTACTTAACCCATGAATTGCCTCTTTTATGTTGCCTCCCTGGCTCATACCAAAAAACTGTTTCACTGCAATCTTCCTCTCTTCCATTTTATAATCTTTTGTCTGATGAATAGGTATATCAAAAAGTTTTATTCCAACAGAATTGTTTCGTACCCCACAATAAAAATAAGAAAGACCTTCTTGAACGACTACAAAAATTACTACTATTTCTGTAAAATTTCCAATGCTTTTAATACTTGATTATCATGCATAGGATTATAAGTCTCATCTTCCCCCTGATATTTATATTCTAATTCAATATCTGGTGCTATTCCTACATCATGAATATAATTTCCTTTCGGCGTAAAATACTTTGCCATCGTCACCTTAACGGCACTTCCATCATTTAGCGGAATAATAGTTTGCACAATTCCTTTTCCAAAAGAAGTAGTGCCAATCAAAGTACCATATTTATAATCCTTAATTGCACCTGCAAAAATTTCAGATGCACTAGCACTATTTTCATTGATTAAGACAGCCATTGGAATCTCTAAGCAATTCGCATCTGACTTAAATTCAGAACGACTGCCATACTTATCCTCTGTATATACCACTAATCCTTCTGGTAATATTTTATCCAACATAGTACATACAGATTGAAGCACACCACCTGGATTATTTCGCAAGTCTACAATCATAGCTTGCATTCCCTGTCCTTGCAAATCTTTAATAGCAGAATCAAATTGTTCTGGTGTATTCTCAGAAAATTCTGTAATTTGAATCAAACCAATCTTGCCTTCTAACATCTGTGTTTCTACTGTTGGAACTTGAATTTTACGCCGTGCCACATCAAATTCCAAATGAGAAGCTTCTCCTTGTCTCAATAATTCCAGATGTACTGTTGTTCCCTCTTCTCCTTTGATATGAGAAACTAACTCAGAAAGCTCCATACTATCTCCATCAATATCTCCAACTTTTACAATGATATCCCCATCTTTTACACCTGCTTCCTCCGCAGGAGTTCCAGGATATACATGTAAAATAGTAACAATTTTAGTATTGATATTTTGATTTAACACTGCACCAATCCCATAATAAGTGCCCGTGGTACTTTCATTAAAGGAAGCATATTCCTCCGCTGTAAAATAAGAAGAATATGGATCTCCTAATCCATTCAATATTCCAGCATACATGCCTTCTATTAAAGCACTTTGATCTATATCCTCATAATAATACTGATCAATTAAATCTGCTATTTCTCCTGCCTTTTTCTCCACATTTTCTTGAAAAATGGCCGTTTTACTATTTCCTTTCTCTTCCGCGTTTACACTTTGCCTATTGTTTTTTAAATCAATGCTTAACCAAATTCCTCCAACTGCTAATGCCATAACAAACAATGTACAAAGTACCCCAATTGCTACTCCTTTTCCAAAATCTGATTTTTTCTTTTGTGGAACCTCTAATTCCCCCTTTCCTCTATATGGTGGATAATTTTCTTGTGACTGATATTCTTGATTGTCCATGTTTTTCCTCTTTTCTAACTTTAAACTTATAAGTCTTCCCTCCAAACTCCTCAAAAGGAATGGTTTGAACTTGATATTATACTTTTAAATGTTTTTTTATTGTCATTCGGCTTCCTAAAAGACCAATACCAACGCCTAAGAGCAATCCCACTGGAACAAGTGTAGAAAAAACTTTATCTACTGGAAGAAATTCTAACATTCCACTTAACCACCGGAATTTCTCCCCTACATAAACAATAATATTTCGATACATATAATATAAGAGTGCCAAAGGCAGTACAGAACCAATAATTCCAATTAAAATTCCTTCTACAATAAAAGGAGCCCGTACAAAAAAATCTGTAGCACCTATTAACTTCATAATTGCAATTTCTTCCTTTCGAACTGCAATACCAATGGTAACTGTATTACTAATTAAAAATACCGCAACACATAATAATATTAAAATAATACCTGCCGATACATACCCAATCAATCTATTAAAATCTGTTAAAGTATTTGCTGCTATATCTGAACTTTTTACTTCTTTTACACCTTTTAATGACTGGATATAAGTTACTAATGAGTTCTGCATAGAAATATCATTCATATAAACTTCATAGTGAGCAGAATGTGCAAGTGGATTGTCTTCTAAAAATCCCTCTGCCATATCTTCAGCTCCTTTAAAATATATCTTTTGAAAATTCTTCCATGCTTCATCTGCTGACACAAAAACTTTCTTAGATACTTCTACTCTTTTTCCAATCTGTTCTCCTACTTCGTCCATCTGCTTTTGTGTCACATCATCTTCAAAAAATACTGTCACTGCAACACCTGACTCAACTTCTCGAACTACACTCTGAAAATTTACTACTACAGAATAGAACACACCAAATAGAAAAATACATGCAGACATAGTAGCAATAGAAGCAAGAGAAAACATTTTATTTTTCCATATATTTTTTGCTCCTTGCTTTACCGTATAAAAAAACGTACTAATCCTCATAATCTTCCCCCGTTCGTTCATCCTCAATGACAACGCCTTTTCTCATAGTGATCACGCGCTTTTTCATTGCTCTCACAATATCCTGATTATGAGTAACTACCAGAACCGTAGTCCCTCTTTGGTTAATTTCTTCTAATAATTTCATAATCTCCCATGCATTATGTGCATCTAAGTTTCCTGTAGGTTCGTCTGCAAGTAAAATCTTAGGTTCATTTACAAGTGCTCTTGCAATTGCTACACGTTGTTGTTCTCCACCAGAAATTTCTTTTGGGTACGATTTGTATTTGGCTGCTAATCCTACCATAGATAAGACTGCTGGTACTTTCCTGCGCATAGTTTTTACTGGGGTTCCAATTGCTCGTTGAGCAAAAGCCACATTTTCATAAACATTTCTATCTTTTAAGAGACGAAAATCTTGAAACACTACACCAATATTTCGCCGAAATTTAGGAATATCTTTGTGCCTGATATTTCCTAATCTATGATTGTTAATCATAATACTGCCTTTTGTGGGTTCTAATTCCTTTAACAATAGTTTTATCAATGTAGATTTCCCTGAACCACTATCTCCAACCACAAAAACAAATTCTCCCTGTTCAATATGCAAATTTACATCATTTAAGGCAGGAATTCCTGCTGAATAAGCCTTGCTGACATTTTCAAGTTTAATCATGTATTCCTCCTCAATAATCCAAAGACTCCATATATTTCATATATTTTACAACCATCAATGCTATTTTAAAAGTGATGGCATCCTCAAATACCCGCAAATCTAATCCAGTACTTTTTTGTAATTTATCCAATCGATACACTAAAGTATTGCGGTGAATATACAATTGTCTAGAAGTCTCTGAAACATTCAAACTATTTTCAAAGAATTTATTAATGGTGGTAAGTGTCTCTTCATCAAATTCATCTGGAGATTTACCATCAAAAATTTCCTTAATAAACATTTTACATAATGGAATAGGGAGTTGATAGATTAATCGTCCAATCCCCAAGGTAGAATATGCAATTACATGCCTTTCCTCAAAGAAAATTTTTCCCACATCTAATGCCATTCTTGCTTCTTTGTAAGAACGAGAAACTTCCTTAATCTCATTTACAATGGTCCCATAAGCAATGTGAATTTCAGGCTCATCATTTGTGTGGAATAAACTTAAAATAACTTCTGCTGTTTTATTCAGCTCATCATAACCTTCATTTTCTAGTACTTCTTTTACAACAATAATATTTTTCTCATCTACTGTTGTAGTAAAATCTTTGGATTTACTACCCAAAAGACTTCTCACTTTTTCTAACTCATTTCCATCTTTTTCTCGATTGGTTTCCACAATAAAGACGACTCTTCTAGCTTCTGTATCAATATGCAATTT
>CAJUHG010000003.1:5867-35457 GCA_910586005.1 uncultured Lachnospiraceae bacterium
ATTATATATATCTACCAATAATAGATTATCTAACAGCAAGTTTTTTACAAAATTATCTTTATCAAAACGTTCTTTATATGCTATTAATAAATTTTGAATCTGAAAACTAGCAATCTTGCCTATCATATACACATCATCACTATCACCATTAGCAAGCAATATATATTCCAGCTGATGTTCATCAAATACTTTAAAAAATTGACATCCCAAGAATACCTGACTGTCCGCTGGAGATTCCACAAATGCCAGTGCAGCTGTCACATAGCTATCTGTATCCTGAAAAGTTGCTGCTAATACCTTGCCTTCCGTATCAATAATACATAAATCAATTCTGGTAATGCCTTTAAGCCCCTCTATGGTGTTTTGAAGTATCTGATTCGAAATCATTTGCACCACTCCTTTTCTATTTTTTGTCTTCTGCTGTTTCTATTCTTGACCATTTCTTTCTGCTTCAAGAATTCTGCCACTGATATAAATTTACACTCTTCACCTTTCGAAGAGAAAAGTCTTGCTCCATCTAGTATACCCTATGCAACTTTCACAAAATATATAGTGTCTATTTGGAGAAAATAAAACAACTTAATATGTATTTTAATGCAAAAGCACAAAAAAAGGAAGAGGAAATCCATATTTTTTATGCATTTCCTCAACTTTTTCTTACAGTTTGGCTTATATCTGATTTTATATGCCAAAAGAAGCAGTTTAATGCCCCTTATATTTCAGAAATCCCTCACCTAATACCTCTCTTACATCTCCCACAATTACAAAAGCATTCTTATCAAGTTGGTGAATGATTTCTTTTAATAAAACAATTTGTTTCTTAGAAACCACACAGTACAACATACATTTTTTCTCACCAGAATACATCCCCCTAGCTTCCATTCCAGTAACTCCACGGTCTAGTTCTTGCATAATTATTTTTGCTATCTCTTCATACTTCTCTGTAATAATATAGGCAGCTTTTGAAAATTTCATACCCTCTAGAATGGTATCTGTCACTTTTGAGCTAATAAAAATTGCTACAATTGCATACATAGAAGGGCGCAAACCAAATACATACATTCCCAGCAATACTATGATTCCATCTAATACTTGCATAATCTGTGCCACTGAATAGTGCTTTAACTTATGTTGAATTAGAATTGCCACCATTTCAGTTCCTCCAGTCGTAGCATTTGCCCAGAGAATCATTCCCATAGAGATACCTGAAAGCACCCCTCCAAACATTGCTGCTAAAATATAATCTCCACTTACAAAATCCATCTCTGGTATTATATATAACCAAATAGAAAGTAATGTTGTTGCAATAGCAGTTCTTCCAATAAAGCGTTTCCCTTTTATTTTTAGAGCGATTAAAAATACAGGAATATTTAATACAAGGTTAGCAAACCAAAGTGGAATACCGCCTTGATAGAAAATATTTGTCAACTGTTTCAATAAAATAGCAATGCCTGTAAATCCTCCAGTTACAAGACTAATAGGGTCAAAAATACATTTAATAGCAAATGCAAGAAGTCCTGTTCCCATAATTATAATCAAATACTTAAACACTGGGGACCGCTTGTAAATAAAAAAAGTACTCATTTTATTTCCTCACTCGTCTTTTTTATTATAGCGCAACAGCATACTGTGCATCATGCTCTTATGAATCAGCTTTTTGGCAAATCCTGCCACTTCAGACACACCTTTCTTAGAAGGATAGTTATCACCTAATCCATACCAAATTTTTGCATTGAGTTTTTCTTTCTTATTTTCTAAAAAATATTCTTGCCTAGGAGTTGGAATTATTGAAATAATCACATCAGGTTCTGCAATATTAATCTCATTGATTACTGTATCATAATCTCCAGTACAGTCTGCAAGTGCATAAACTCCTACAACTTGTATTCTTCCATAATTCTCATTTAAGAATTTCTGCAATATTTCAACCTGTTCTCTAGATTCTCCCAATAAATATACGGTTCTGTTATTTCTGGAGGCTCGTTTCATAAATTCTTTCAAAAACTCATTATTCACAGTTTCTTGCATACGCTGAGGAGAATTTTCTCCTGCTGCCTTTAAAATCTCCTTATCACTGATAATTGCCAAATCTAGATTTTCTATACATGTTCTTAACTTTTCATCTGTCTCTGACTTTACCAGCGTTTCCATAGAAATGGTTTCTACAATATTCATTATGGTACTATTCAAAAACCCTTCTATTTGAAGCATAGCCTCCCGTACTGTATAATTATCTAGTTGTATTCCAAGAATCTCTAATTTCTTAATCATATAGCACCTATATTTCCATTTAGACAACCCATTTTGAAATTACCTTAGAAGTATACCAAATGAACTAATTTTTTTCAACTATGCTTTTCCTATCTTTTCAGAATAGTAATCCTTGAATACCTGCTTTTAAAAATATATAAATAGAATTCTTATTCCTTATTGTTTGAAAGTTTCATTAGACAATTTCTCACTTACTTCCTAAAATTGACTGATATTTTAGTAATAAATACTAAATTTTTTATCTATAAAAATGTCAATATTTTTTTACAAAAATATAAATTTTATTACAAGTTCACAAAACATATGTTTCTTTCTCTTCCCAAATTAATGTTGATAACTTTGATAACTCTGTTAATAACTTACGTTTTTGTTTTTTCAACCTGTTTTAATGTTGATAATTTTGGAATAACTTTCTGTATATTTTTGTGCATTTTTTTATTCTTTCCAAAAAGTCTTATTTTTCTTGCGAAAATATTTCAAAAGTTATGTAACAATAACTTCCTTTTTTTGTAAATATACATATTATTTATGATAAAATAGAACAATTATATCTATTCTTCTAGCTGCACATATAGTTCCTTCTCATAGAACAAAGCAAGCCTAACTCCCCTAACTCCTCAATTATAAAGGGATTGCACGCTTTATCTGCCGAATACAGTTGCTTTAGCGACATATTCCCCCTTGCGCAAGTGCACCTATTTATTTTGTTATATAGAAAATGATAGGAATTTTCTATATAAGAACAAAGTGGGCAAGCCCGCTTCAGCTCCCTAAATCCCTCATTCATGAGGGACTTGTACGCTTTGCTGCGCCGAGTGCGGTCACATAGTGACATTTTCCATTCGCACGAGTGCGCATAATTATTTTTATCTTATAGGAAATATACTTTCACGCTTTAGCGTGACAAGGTATTTCCTATAAGACAAAAAAAGATATACTTAAATCATCAATGATTTAAGTATATCCTATCTGCTTCTAATCTATGTACTCTAAACTCTATGAAATACATCTAAATATTTTAGAGGGTATTCTTTTAGAAAATTCTTCGAACTGCAACAATCGTTCTATAATTTGCTGGAGAAGTATATTTAATACCAGTAGCTTCTGTACTTGCATGAACAATTGTATTATTACCAACATAAATTCCTACATGTCCACTGTAACATACAATATCACCTGGTTGCATAGCATCTGCACTTACACCATAACCAACTCCTTGTAATGCACTTGAGGAATGTGGTAATCCAACACCAAAGGCTGCATATACACTCATTACAAATCCAGAACAATCTGCACCGTTTGTTAAACTTGTACCACCCCAAACATAAGGATTACCTACAAACTGACATGCATAATTTGCAACTGCTTGTCCATTACCGCCACTTGGTGGTGCATAACTTCTAGCTGGTTCTGAAGAGCCTCCACTTGATTGTGAACTTGAACCAGAATTAGAACTAGAAGAACTTGACTTTGATTCAGAGCTTCTTCTTGCTGCTTCTTCTGCTGCTCTTCTTGCTGCTTCTTCTGCTGCTCTTCTTTCTTCCTCTTCTTTCTTAAGACGTGCTTCTTCTTCTTCCTTAGATTCTGCTACTACATAATGTGTACTACAATCTACAAAATCTTTAGATACCCAGCCATCTCCTTCTTCAATTGCTACTTTTACCCAACCATCTTTTTCTTCTACTATACTGAGCTCTTCGCCTTCTGGTACTTGTCCAAGAAGTTCTGCTTCTGTACTTGCATCAGCACGTACATTCAATGTTTCTGTTGTTACATCTGCTACTCTATGCCCTACAGATTTTGCTAACTCTGCATCGCCAAGAACAAGAAATTCTGATTTAATATAGCCTTCTACATTGCCAGAATGGACCTTATACCATTCTCCCTCTACCCCAAGTACCGTACATGCAGAATTATTATATAATTTACCAAGCACTTCTCCTTCTTCCCCAGGAATAGAACGAACATTTACATAATTTTCAACTTGTGCAATAGCAATATCATCATATTCTGTTTTCACTACAGGAACTTCATTCTGAACTACTTCAATCGAAGTATCAATTGCTTCCTGTTTTGGAGCAAGAGAATTAACAAATATTTGTGTGATACCTGCTGTGGAAGAATTATTTTGTTTCTTATCATCTGTTTTTTTATCATCAACTTTTTTATCTTCTATTTGATTTTCTTGTGCTGCTGAAATTAAACTTCCTGCACCTGCACTAATAGCTGCATGAGATATAAAAGAACTATTTGCTAATACAACTGCTGCTGTTAGACAACAAGTAGTTGCCCTTCTAATTGAATTTCTGTTCATTATTACCCTCCATCTTCTTGTCAAATTTTCTATAAATAGGAAGACCCTATGATTTTTTCATTTGTTACAAATTTCTTATTAAATTTTTTATAATTATAGAAAGAACTTATCACTTTCTTTATTTATTACAAACTTATTACGGGTCTTATTATAGCAAAGGGCAACTCTTACTGTCAACTGTAATCTTTTACAAAAATGTTACAATATTCTTCTTATAATTGTAATTATTGTTTTCCTATCTGAATATAATGTTCCACAGAAGTTATTGCATTTGCACCATCAGAAGCAGCAGTAATTACTTGTCTAAGCTGTTTTGTCCTAACGTCCCCAGCTACAAAAATTCCTTCTGTGCTAGTTTTTGTATCTTCTCCTGCTATAATATAGCCTTGGTTGTCTTGTGCTACCAAATCTTTTACTACAGCAGAATTAGGTTCAATTCCTATAGCAATAAAAATTCCTTGAACTTCTAACTCTTTATTCATTTTTTCTTTATGATTGTGTAACATAATAGAAGAAATTTGTTCTTCTCCACAAATCTCAGTTACATTGCTGTTTAATATAAGTTCAATATTTTCTGTCTCTTTCACCTTTTCTTGTAAAATTTTAGCTCCACGAAATTCCTCTCTTCGATGAATGAGATATACTTTTTCACATCCTCTTGCAAGAAATAATGCATCTTCTAATGCAACATCTCCACCTCCAACTACAGCAACCGTTTTTCCTTTGAAAAATGCTCCATCACAAGTAGCACAATAAGATACGCCTCTTCCAAAAAATTTTTCTTCACCCAAGACTTCTAATTTTCTATGTCTTGCCCCAGTGGCTATAATTAAACATTTTGCCTCATAGTTTTCTTTACTCGTCTCTATTATCTTTTTATTCTCTTGAAGTTTAATATTTAATACTTCAGCATTTATAATTTTTGCTCCAAGTTTATCAGCATGAGTACGAAATTTCTGTCCTATCTCAAATCCTGTAATTCCCCAAATTCCTGGATAATTATCCACTTCATAGGTATCTAATATTTGACCTCCACTTAATGGTTTCTCTTCTATTACCAGTGTATTCAAACGAGCTCGCTGTGCATAAATTGCTGCACTTAAACCAGCTGGTCCACTTCCCAAAATAATAACATCATACAGCATATTAAAACCTCCAGACTTATATCATATGTTATATTGATTTTTCTAACTTTCCATGTAATAATAAAATTGTATCCCTTATGATACGCCGCATGGCATCATGGGGTGCCCCAGAGGGTATAAAATTTAAGGAAAGGAGAACTGTATTATGGATATTGCTTCTTTATCAACTGCTCTTAGTATAAGTAAAACAAACAATGATGTTGGTGTTCTTATGCTAAGTAAACAATTAGATTCTGTAGAAACTATGGGTGAATCTATGATAAAACTTATGGAACAATCTGTGACTCCACATCTAGGTGGAAATATTGATATTTCCATTTAATCCCACTTAATTTCCATTGTTATTCCCGCGCGCAACGGTTCTAAGTGCTATTGGCACTTATTTAGCAAGAACCGAAGCAAAGTGGAAACCAAGCTCCTCCAACAAGATTGATACCCCATCAACTTGCTGTGGGAGCTTTGATTACTTTAGGGAAAACAAAGCGGACAAGTCCACTTTAACTCCCAAATTCCTTATGCATAAAGGACTGTCACTCTGTTGTACCTTGTGGTCACACAGTGACATTTTCCACTCCCACGAGTGTGTATCTTATTTTTTCAAGATATCTTTTCCCATTATCTTTCTCACTTATACTGCTCTTTCCATATATATATGCATTCCCATCATAAAAAAAGAAATAAGAATACCAACCACTAATGAAATTGTGATTATTTTTTCCTTTGTTCCTATAGAAAACATTCTTTTTACATAATCCCAACGACCATTTATTTTACAAATAGCAATATAAATTCCAACAGCAGCACAAGTAGTTCCAATAGCAATTACAGCCCATATTGCAATTCCCATCAGAAACATTAATAATTCATTACTTTCCATTGTAGATGTAAATCCTCCTGCTTGCACTTGTAAGTTTTGATTTACCCCAACTTTATCATATAAAATTGGCAAAAGAAAACTCATAATTACACTTGTAACATTCAATGTAAAATGTGCTAACATAGAACTAAATATACTGCCTGTGGCTTCCACTAAAAATGCTAAGTATATTCCTAGAGCAAAAGCATACATAAATTGATTTAAGTTCATGTGCATACATCCAAATAAAAATCCACTTAATAAAATTGCTAAAAACATTCTACTTCTTTTATAAGTTTGAAATAAGATACCCCGAAACATAAATTCTTCTACACATGCTGGTAATACTGCCATAAACAAAATATTTAAAATAAGGTTTTGTTCTTGCATCATATTCATTACTGCTGTTGTTCCTGAAGTCGTAAATAACATAGAGATTGCATTTAATACAATTATCACAGGATACATCAAATAAGTACATATTATTACTAATATAATTGTTGCAATATTTATTTTATGATAAGGAATCACTTCTCTAATCTTTCCATATTTCTTTTTACAATAGATAAATCCTGGTATAAAAATTAGAGATTGTGACAATAAAATAGAACTATAATTAGACATTTTTGCAAGAGCTGGAATCCAAACAGAAACCACACTCAAACCTAAACTTACCCCCACATATAATAAAATCACTGTTAAAAATAAACGATTTACACTTTTATTTTCAGACATTTTTTCCTCCTATCTCTTTTGAAGACATTTATCTATCCACAGAATAGATTTATATTTTTCTTCTATATCTTTCGAATGGATTTATCTGTGATTTCAATTTTTCTTTCTTTATATAGACGTCCCACTGCTCGTTTAAAAGCATTTTTGCTCATTTTAGCTTCCCGCATAATAATTTCTGGTGAAGCCTTATCATTAAATGGAAGTACCCCTGCATACTCTTCTATTAGTTCCATAATTCGCACTGCATCTTCATTCATCTGTACATAAGCTTTTTCTCTCAATGTCAAATCTAATTTTCCATCTGGTTTCACACCAGTGACTCTAGCTTCGATACACTCTCCAATTTTAAGAAAACTGTGATCTTCAGGATATGGTATCAAGGCGGAATAACAATTATCTACCGCCACAAACGCTCCAAAATTATCACTAAATTCATAGACGCGTCCTTGTACCAAATCTCCTACTTGATAAGGAGAATCTTTCCTAAGCATTTCATAAATTCCTTTCATACTTGCACAAAGTCGCTTACTTTTATCAATATAAAGTCTTACTAGTACTTCATCCTTTTCTTTTACTTTTCCAATTTGCTCCTTATAAGGAAGAAATAGATCTTTCTCTAATCCCCAATCCAAAAAAGCACCTATTTTTTGCACTGAAATTACACGAAGTACTTGAAATTCTCCCATTCTCAATTTTGGTTCCTGTGTAGTGGAGATTATTCGGTCTTTAGAATCCTTATAAATAAAAACCTCCAATTCATCTCCTAATTTCACATCTTCTGGCACTTGCTTTGCTGGAAGAAGCACTTTGATATCTTCTCTCCCCTTTTCAGCTAAATATATCCCAAACTCTACTTTTTTCACAACTATAAGTTTTTGTTTTTCACCTAATTGTATCATAAATTAATATCCCTCCAACTCTATTATAGCATAAGGTTTTCCCTGTTTATCTGCAAGGTTTACCACTATATTTTTTTCTTTTTTTTCACCTGTATATGGATATATCATATCTCCATATACAGCAGCCTTTTGATATTCTGCCCGCATTCTTCTGATTTCAAATTCACAAGGCAAATATTCTTGTGCCATACTGACATATTTCCCATTATTTACATGTTGATTCGTGTCAATATGATATTTATGTATCAGAAAGGGTTCTTGTACTTCCATTTTTTCTGGTAAATTAATTTTTCTTGAAGTATATTCCATAGATAGTTGTGGTGACATTTGATATGCTTGTATCATTTCTGGTAAAATTCTTACAGGCTTTTTACTTTGCAAATCCAATAAAACCCAAATAGAATTAGCATATGCCAATAATTCTTCTTTTTCATTTTTCATTGTAAAATTTCTATATCCTATAAATCCCTTAAAATCATAGGGCCAAGTACAAATGCGGATTTGTTCTCCATATACAGGATAACGATTAACCTCAATTTGCCAAAAAGATAATACCCATGCGATCTGTTTCTCCATCAAAAAATTTAATCCCACTTTCAATTCTTCAGAATGAAAAAAACTACAATCTTGAAAATAGTCTAAAATCGCATTTAAAGTAATCGTTCCTTTACTATTTACTTCACTATAACGGACTTTGCTTTCAAAACAATACATTATTTCCTCCATTTTCTTTTGCACGCGTGTGCATATTATTTTTTATTCTATAGGAAGACACTTTCACATTTCTATATCATAAGGTCTTTTCTATAGAATGAAGAAAAAACCCATCACTTGCTGTGATGGGTTTCAAGCTGGCCCACAAGGATTCGAACCTTGAACTGACGGAGTCAGAGTCCGTTGCCTTACCGTTTGGCGATGGGCCATTGTTTTCAACAAAATGTATTATATATGAGTTCTTCTAAAAATGCAAGTCTTTTTTTTATTTTTTTAAATTTTATTGGAATAGTTCTAAGATAACCTATCTGATAACAAGACGCACAGAATATGAAGCTCATGGTTCATATCACATATAATGGTTAGCTGATACCTCTGGAAACACTAGAACCTTTCCATTTATAGAAGCAAATTCAACCAATTCTCCTATTTCAAAATGTGCGGTACCATTTGTGTTTTCTGTGATATCTTGTTGTAATACTTCTAATTTTTCTATAGGTACCATCACTTCTGTTGTAACTTTGTCTGTATAAATAGTATCCATGATTGTAATCTGTTGTTTTGCTAAAAGATATTGTATTTTCCCTATTCCATTATAATCTGTATTAATCTTAAGATTTCTTCCTTGTATTTTCTCAATAATAATACTATTACTAAGCCCTTCTTGAACAGCTTTTTGATATGCTCGCACTAATCCTCCTGTTCCTAAAAGTGTTCCACCAAAATATCTTGTGACTACTACCACTAAATTATGGATATCCTCTCTTAAAAGTACATCTAACATAGGACGACCTGCTGTTCCATTTGGTTCTCCATCATCACTACACCTTTGTAAATTATGATTTTTTCCTGCTACAAAAGCATAGCAATTGTGACGCGCATCCCAATACTGTTTTTTCATTTTTGCAATAAAAACAAGTGCATCTTCCTCAGTCTCAATTTTTTCCACATTTGCAATAAATCTTGATTTCTTTTCTATAATTTCTCCACTACCACCTTGATACAAGGTTTTCACAGGATTATTTTCCATTATTTTCTCCATCTATACCAAAAATATTAAATCTATCTTGTTAGAATTATTACTTTATGTATTTTAACATAGATTTTATTCTTCCTACAAGTCATATTTTATAAAAGATATAGGAAAATATATGGATTTTTTTAAGATAAACTATTATAATAAATATAAAAAACAATTTACTTCATAACAACCTTCTAACAACATAACTTATATGCTCATAGGAATCAATTAATATACTTAAAGCTTTGAGGAGGGATGGAAGATGAAAAATAATCTTTTATTTATTAATCAAAATCAAGAACTTATTCAAGAATTTCAAGAAGCCATGAATTTATATATGATAGAATCTCCTTTTGAGATTGATACAGCTGACAATGGATTAGATGCAGCACTTCTTTTAAAGAAAAAAAATTACAAAGTAGTAATTACTGGTTTGGGTTTATCACCTTATGATGGAACAAAAATTATTGAATATCTCAATCAAAATTTTCCTCAAACTGTATGTATTGTCTATACTTGGCGGTTAGAATTAGCACATTTAAAATTATTAATAAATGAACGAAAGGTGTTTCGTATCTTTCAAAATCCTACCAATTATCATAATATGTATGAAGCCATTTTAGATGCTTTTATTAAATATGACCGTAAAGAAGCTGATAACATGGATAAACAAGATTTAGAAAAAAGTTTAAAAAATGCAACTTTGAAAATTTCAGAATTAAATAGAGTAATTTCTACACGTCAATGGGAGAAACAGGAATTAGTTAAATTTTTGTATTCTTTCTTAAATGTATTTACTAATGATACAAGAACAGAATTTTCTGAAAAAGAACAAAAACAATTTGTTCACTATGAGAAAAAATTATTATTATTCCTTTTAGCAAATAATCAAAATCCTATAGAAACTATAGAAGATGTAGAACAAAACATTTACAAAAGATTTTTGTATCCTGAACAACAAAAAAATATAAACATTAAAGTAAATGAGAATCTTGGAACTTTAAGTCAAAGTTTCTGTGCAGATATACATTTTATTATATGGATACTTCTAACACGTTTTGCAATGTTATCTTCTGTGTATAATGTACAAATAACAATTATACCTGTAACAAAAGAACGTTCCCGAATAAGAATAGAAAGTGTATTTCCTGAGGGGGTATGGGGAGTTTTACATGAGCAAAAAACTGTTCGTATTATAACAGGTATCACCCAATCAATATTAGAATGTTTTTCAGCTAAATTCACCCAAAGTCTTAGTGATGAAAAAGTGATCTACTATCTAGAAGTAGATCATAAAAATCAATCTTTACAATATCTTTAAAAAATTTTGTATCCCAGAATAAAATCTTCTAACAATAGAAAGTGTGCTTCACGCACTTTCTATTGTTAGAAACTACAAGTATCCCGCTCTGCTTGCGCAATGTATATATTATTTTTTATTCTATAAAAAGACACTTCCACTTGACAATATCTTTCCTATAGAATAAAAAACCAAAATTTAAGGATTCTAAATTACTTCCTAAATTAAAAGAATTTCTAAATTTTGGAAGTTTATCTACATTTTAAAAGGTTTTCTAAATTCCTAAACTTGCACCTTCCATGAATTTCCTAATCTTCTTGTCCATCATCTTCTTGGTCATCGCCTTCTTGTCCATCACCTTCTTGGTCATGCTCTGTTTGCTCACCACCTTCAAAATCTTCTCTATTATGTTTATCTTCCTCTTGATTATTCTCTTTATCCTCTTTATTTTCATTATTGTCACTTTCTACTTCTTGTTCTATATGACCTTCTTCATTTCCATCTATAACAGGAATTTCTGGAACAGGTGTGATTTCTGGAATGATAGAAACTGCTGTATGAACATCACAATAATTTTCATTTGCTAAGGCACCTGCTAACAAATAAGGACTATCCTCTGTTCCTCCAGAACCTCCTACAATATATACTCCTGTCTGTCGAGTTTCTGCTGGGCAAAATTCATTTGCAAGTAAACCAGAAGCTGCACAAATTGTAGCGCTTACATGATGATCACAATATTCAGTAGGAACAGTACCAGCAGCAAAATATTCTGTCTCTACCATACTTCCTCTTGGATCTGAATTACATAAGCCATCCACCGCTAATTTTCCTGATTTTCTACATACAGCAGCAGTGATAATTCCTTCTGGTTGTGTAAATTCTTTATGTTCTAAATTTTCATGTATGCGACTCATAATATTTTTCCAGATAGTCTTTGGATTAGAAGTCATAGTACCATCTTGTGGTGTATTATCATCATACCCACACCACACAGAACAAGTATAATAAGGCGTAAATCCTGAAAATAGAGCATCTCGATTTTTAGTTGTAGTTCCTGTTTTTCCAGCAATAGACATATTCCCAAAATTAACTGCTGTTCCAGTACCTACTGTAACAACATCTTGCATAGCTGAAGTCAGAAGAAATGCTGTACTTTCTTTTAATACAGTATGAGTTTCCTGTTTATTATCAATCAGTACATTTCCACTATGATCTAAAATTCTACTATAAAATCTAGGTTTAATATAAGTTCCTTTATTTGCAATTGTAGCATATGCACCTGTAAGTTCTAAATTAGTAACTCCCTGTGTAATACCACCAAGTGCAAGAGATTGTACAATATCCTCTTGTGTCAAAGTAGTAAATCCAAAATTTTGCAAATAGTCATAACCTACTTGTGGAGAAATATCTGTTAAAGTTTTTACTGTTACTACATTGATAGATTTTGTAATAGCAAAGCGAAGTGTTGTAAATCCACGATAATTGTTGTCATAATTCCGCAAAGATACTCCATTTGCATAAGAAAAAGGTGCGTCATCTTGCACTGTAGCAAGAGTCATTCCAGCAGTGTCAAGTGCAGGAGCATACGCTGCAAGTACTTTAAACGTAGAACCTGGTTGTCTTGTGGTATCAGTAGCACGATTCAAAGTTCGACTTCCAGTTTTGTCACCACGCCCTCCAACAACAGCTTTTACATCACCGGTATACTGATCTATAATAGTAACAGAAGCCTGAGGTTGTAGTGTAAACACAACAGATTCCCCCCCATCAACAATCGTATCACCTGGTTGCATAATTTCTGTTTTATATGCATCAATTGCGGCCTGCGCCTCTTCTACACTAGCGAAATTCAAAGAATAATCAGGATTTGTAGAACTGTAATGAGAAATCATAGTCTGATCGCTGTAATTTTTCATAGTTCCATCTTTTTTTTCTATGGTTAATCGATAAGAAAAAGAATATTTTGCAGCAGTTGAATAATTTTCAGGATTATTTATTTCCTCATCACATATTCTTTGTATTCCCATATCTTGCGTAGATTCAATAGTAAGGCCACTATTGTAAATAGCTTTATATGCCTGTGTATCTGTATATCCCTTTTTTTCTACTAGATCTTGTACCACTTGATCAATCACAGCATCTACAAAATAGGAATTTGGATTATCTTCTGCATATTCAATATTTACTTGCTGAATACGGGAATATACATCATCTTTCAAAGCCTCCTCATATTGTTTCTTAGAAATATAACCTTGTTCTCTCATATTTTTTAAAACTTGTTTTTGGCGCTTTTTATTTTCATCTGGATGACTTACAGGATTATATGCAGAAGGATTTTTTGTAATTCCTGCAATCACTGCTCCTTCTGAAAGAGTCAATTCAGAAACATCTTTTCCAAAATAACGGCGAGAAGCAGATTGCACACCTAACGTATTTTGTCCAAGGTTAATTGTATTTAAATAATTTTCAAGTACCCAATCTTTAGACTTTATTTTACTTAATTCCATAGCTAAATATTGCTCTTGGATTTTACGCTCTATTCGCTCCATGCCAGATTGGTTTGTCCATCCTTCAAATACATTATTTTTTAAAAGCTGCTGTGTAATTGTACTAGCCCCCTGATTAAAATGAAAACCATTACTGATGCCCTTAAATCCTGCTCGAATAATCCCCTTTAAATCTATACCATTATGTTCATAAAAACGCTCGTCCTCAATGGCAACAAAGGCATGTTGAAGATCTTTTGGAATTTCATCTAAAGTCACATAGACTCGATTAGAACCAGAGGCCACTAATTTGGCTGTTTGATTTCCCTGATTATCTAATACAACAGATAAATATCCTGTAGGAGTGGGGTCAATATCAGAAATATCAGGTGCTGAATCAATAATTCCTTTAAAAATTCCAATTCCAGCACATCCCCCAACAACAATAATGGCTAAAAAACAGATAAGTAAGGTTTTAAAGAATATAACATAAAATTTTTTACGCACTAAGGTTGCTGTAGAAGTAATCTGTTTTTCCTTGCGTAATACACTCTTTCTTCCATAATTCATAATAGGCCTCCTTTTTGCAAACTTAAAAACGCTCTCGACCATGCTATCATTCCACAAAATTAAAACTTTATCAAAGTATTATAGCAAAAAAAGAATGTGAAATAAAGAAAAAATTCCTTAAAATTCTGCTAAAAAGTAACGATTTATTGTTATTCTAATTATATAAATAATAGAAAATATATTTTATGAACTTTCTATTATCATGAATAACAGAAAGCACGCAAAGCGTGCTTTCTGTTGTTTACCATAAAAACTTTTTTAATATTCAGATACAGTTGCTATAGAAAGAAATATTGTTCTCTCTCCAAAAATCTCTTATTCTACATCTAATAAAGCAGACATATCTTCTTCTCCAGTACGAATCTTAACAACTTTTGCCACATCATATACAAAAATTTTGCCATCTCCAATATGCCCTGTATAAAGTGTTTTCTTTGCAGTTTCAATTACTTTTTCTACTGGAATATTTCCCACAATAATTTCAAGTTTTACTTTTGGCAGCAAAGTGGCATCCATTTCAACACCACGATATTTCTCCCCAGCACCACGCTGAATACCACATCCCATTACCTGTGTTACTGTCATTCCAGTTACTCCTAATTTGTTCATTGCCTTTCTCAACTTATCATATCTTGATAATCTTGCAATAATTACTACTTTGTACATGCCAGTAATATCTTTTGGAATCGTAACAACTTTAACGGCAGCATCCTTTTGTGCTTGAGATGCATTTTCATACTCAGAAATACCAAGATTTGTATTTTCATTAAATTCCATAGTCATAGTATTAGAGACATCCATAATACTAAATCCTGAATATGCTGATGCAATCCCATGTTCTAAAGCATCTAATCCCACGATTTCTTCTTCTTCTGTTACACGCAAACCAACAACTCCTTTTATCACAAAGAACGTAATTGTAATGGTAACTGCTGTCCAAACTGTCACTACAACTATTCCTAACAATTGTAATCCTAACTGATGAAATCCTCCTCCATAAAATAGACCATCTATTTCACTACTAGGGGCAGAAGAAGTTGCAAATAATCCAACTGCTAAAGTTCCCCAAATACCATTGAGGCAATGTACCGCCACAGCTCCTACTGGGTCGTCTATATGTAATTTGTAGTCTAACAACCATACACCAAATACTACTAACAATCCTGACACTATACCAATTGCAATTGCACCAAACGCATCTGTAACATCACAAGGAGCTGTAATTCCTACTAAACCTGCTAAGGATGCATTTAAACACATAGATACATCTGGTTTACCAAATTTTACCCAAGTAAAAATCATACATACTACTGTTGCAATTGCTGGTGCAATCGTTGTAACCAAGAAGATAGAACCCAACTGTTCAACACTTGTTGCAGCAGCACCATTAAATCCATACCATCCAAACCAAAGAATAAAACATCCCAAACATCCTAGTGGAAGATTATGCCCAGGAAAAGCATTTACTTTTGTAACTTTACCATCTTTATCTGTTGTAAATTTACCAATTCTAGGTCCAAGAATTTTCGCTCCAATCAATGCTGAGATACCACCAACCATATGTATTGCACAGGAACCTGCAAAATCATGAAATCCTAATTGTGACAGCCATCCACCACCCCAAATCCAATGTGCTTCAATTGGATAAATCAGTGCTGAGATAATTCCAGAATAAATACAATAAGATAAAAACTTGGTTCTTTCTGCCATAGCACCAGATACAATTGTTGCTGTAGTAGCACAAAATACAAGGTTAAATACAAAATTTGAAAAATCAAAATTTTGATAGGATGTAAAAATATCAAATCCTGGTTTTCCTATAAATCCTAACAGGTCTTCCCCTAATAAAAGTGAAAATCCAATTAAAATAAACATTACTGTACCAATACAAAAATCCATAAGATTTTTCATTAAAATATTACCACTATTTTTCGCTCTAGTAAAACCAGCTTCTACCATTGCAAAACCAGCTTGCATCCAAAATACCAATGCTGCACCTATTAAAAACCATACTGCAAAGGTTTGCTCACTCACCAAACGAATTATTGCTTCTTCTTTCATAATTTTTCCTCCTTTTATGCAAATGTACATACATAATATCTCTTGTATATTTGCGCATTATATTTTTATTTCATAGAAAAAACATATAATTTAATACTTCACAGTAACATAGTATTTCCTATGAAATAAAAAAAGCAATACCTTTCCGTTATCCACAGCTTTGTGGCTCCACAAAAGTATCACTTTTTGTTCACAATTTATTCATTTTACATTCAAAAAACTTTCATTTAAGCAACATGAAAACTTCATTTCTTTTGCATATAATAAAAACATATCCAATGACAATATCCAGTAATTAAATTACTATTTGAATAAACTTTTTCATAATAAATGCCAGGTAACGGAGGTTGCCTGGCATCCTCCCTATTTTTTAGTATTTTTAAATTATATTTTTATTTAAATCTTTCATTATCTATACTTCAAAAATTAAGTCACCATAAGATGGCATTGGCCATATTTCTTTATCCACAATCATTTCTAATTTATCCACAGGTGAACGCAAAGCATCCATAGCTGTTTTTACATCGTCACGATAGCAGATTGCCTGTTCTCTAACCGTTCCTATGATAGCTGCTTTTTCTGTAATTTGTGTTAATTCCATTAAAGCTGCTTTTGCTTCTGCCAATAGACTAGATACTTCTTTTAACAAATCTGTTTGAACACTGATATCTGCATCACATGCAGTTTTAACAGAATTAATAGATGTAGCAAGTGCTGTAGTGTATCGAATAACAGATGGAATAATCTGCTTTCCTGCCATATCAATCATAGTTCGTGCCTCAATATTAATAGCCTTTGCATAATTCTCATAAAGAATCTCTGTTCTAGATTCTAGTTCTGCTTTAGTAAATACATTAAATTTCTCAAATAAAGCAACTGATTTTTCTGTAATCAAAGCAGGCACAGCATCCACCATATTCTTAATATTAGGAAGCCCTCGACGTTCTGCCTCTTCTACCCATTCCTGGGAATATCCATTTCCATTAAACACAATTCTCTGATGTGCAGTTGCCTGTTCCTTGATTAGATTATGCACTGCCATTTCAAAATTTTCTGCCTTTTCTAAAATATCACATGCATCAGAAAATGCTTCTGCAACAATAGTATTTAACACAACATTTGGTGGTGCAATGGAATCGTTAGAACCAACCATGCGAAATTCAAATTTATTCCCAGTAAATGCAAAGGGAGAAGTACGGTTTCTATCTGTTGCATCTTTCATAAAGTCTGGCAAAGTTTTCACTCCTGTCTGCAAAACTTCACCCTTTAGACTTCTAGTAGCCTCTCCAGTGCTAATAAGCTGTGATAATACATCTTGTAATTGTTCTCCAAGATAAATAGAAATAATTGCAGGTGGAGCTTCATTTGCTCCTAATCTGTGATCATTTCCTGCGTCTGCAGCTGATTCTCTAAGTAAATCTGCATGTTTATCAACTGCCTTTAATATACAGGTTAATACCAATAAAAATTGTACATTTTCATGTGGTGTCTTTCCTGGGTCTAATAAATTAATACCATCATCTGTAATAATAGACCAGTTATTATGTTTCCCAGATCCATTTACACCAGCAAATGGTTTTTCATGAAGTAGACAAGTCATTCCATGACGTCCGGCAACCTTTTTCAAAGTCTCCATAATTAATTGATTATGGTCTACTGCAATATTTGCTTCTGTATAGATAGGTGCCAATTCATGCTGTGCGGGAGCAACTTCATTGTGTTGAGTTTTTGCACTAACACCTAGTTTCCACAATTCCTTATTGACATCCTTCATATATGCTGCAATACGCTCACGAATCGCACCAAAATAATGATCTTCCATCTCTTGCCCTTTTGGAGGCATTGCACCAAATAAAGTACGTCCTGTAAAAATTAAATCTTTTCTTTTCAGATATTTTTGTCTGTCAACTAGAAAATATTCTTGTTCAGGTCCCACAGAAGGAGTAACTTTCTTGGATGTTGTATTCCCAAATAATTTTAATAATCTTAATGCCTGTGTATGGATTGCCTCCATAGAACGAAGAAGAGGCGTTTTCTGGTCAAGTGCTTCTCCTGTATAAGAACAAAAAGCAGTGGGAATACAAAGTGTTGCACCAGCAGCATCTTGTCTTACAAAGGCTGGAGAAGTACAATCCCATGCAGTATATCCTCTTGCTTCAAAAGTTGCTCTCAAACCTCCAGATGGAAAAGAAGAAGCATCTGGTTCTCCTTTGATTAATTCTTTTCCTGAAAAACTCATCAAAACTTTTCCATTTTGCATAGGTGCTGTAATAAAGGAATCATGTTTTTCTGCTGTTACACCAGTTAATGGTTGAAACCAATGAGTATAATGTGTAGCTCCTTTTTCAATTGCCCATTCTTTCATTTCATGTGCAACTACATCTGCTGTTTCAAGATCTAACTCTTTTCCCTCACTTATTACTTCTTTTAGTTTTTTATAAACCTTTTTTGGCAAACGCTCTTGCATCACTGCATCATTAAATACATTTTCTCCAAAGATTTCTGATACACTAAAATATTCACTCATCTACTCAACATCCTTTCTTTTCTTACGAGTAAGCTCGGCGATAATCTTCATTTTGCTTTCGCGTATCAAACTACGCTTTGCAAATTTTCTATTGTTATGAATTAGAAAAAAGGGTATTCCAAGTTTCTTGGAACACCCTTGTTCTACATTTTTTATGTCTGGTAATAAAATACGCTACTTTTCATAAAAAAGCAATAGAAATTTTAGAAATATTTTATTTTTTACTATTTCAAACAAATTTATTTATTTTTTCTTCTTTTTTTATTAAAAATTAACAACACTTATGCTTTTCCAACAGAACCAAATAATTCCATTTTTTCTTTTACAGTTGCTTTAATTGCTTCTGCGCCTGGAGCCAATAATTTTCTTGGATCAAAACCTTTTCCTGCTAAATCTTTTCCTGCTTCAATATATTCTCTTGTTGCTGCTGCAAAGGATAACTGACATTCTGTATTAACATTAATTTTAGCTACACCTAAAGAAATAGCTTTCTTAATCATATCTTCTGGGATACCTGTACCACCATGAAGTACTAAAGGCATATCTCCCGTTTTCTGCTGAACAGCATCTAACGTCTCAAAGCTTAATCCTGCCCAATTTTCTGGATATTTTCCATGAATATTACCAATTCCTGCTGCTAACATATCAACACCTAAATCTGCAATTGCTTTACATTCATTAGGATCTGCACATTCTCCAGCACCTACAACACCATCTTCTTCTCCACCAATGGAACCAACTTCTGCTTCAATAGACATTCCCTTATCATGAGCAATTTTAACCAATTCAGTAGTTTTTGTAACATTTTCATCAATTGGATAATGAGAACCATCAAACATAATAGAAGAAAATCCTGCTTCTACACATTTTAGACATCCTTCATAGCTACCATGATCCAAATGAAGTGCAACTGGAACAGTAATATTTAACTCTTCCATCATTCCATTTACCATTCCTACTACTGTTTTATAGCCTGTCATGTATTTTCCAGCACCCTCTGATACTCCAAGAATAACTGGGGAATTTAATTCTTGTGCAGTAAGTAAGATAGACTTTGTCCACTCCAAATTGTTAATGTTGAACTGTCCTACTGCATAGTGCCCCGCTTTTGCTTTCTGTAACATTTCTTTTGCAGATACTAACATTTCTTTTCCTCCATTTCTGTTTCCCTTTCTAGGGAATACTCTTAAATTTCATTCACGCAAACAATAAGTCAAATAACTCATATTACATAGCTTGTGAGATGGTCATATGACCATCTTTGGATACCCAAGAAGGTATGAGTATTGACAAATGCCGCAAAGTTGATAAGTATTATACTTGATATACACTTATTCAACAAGATTTGACTTACATAAAGACAAATTTTTAGGTACTGTCCAGAAATAGTCAAATACTCCACAGCAAGCTTTCTATAAACAAGTTATTTCTGAACAGTTCTCCACTATAGTTTACCTTATTTTTTCCAAAAAGAAAAGGATTTCTAACAACAAATTTTAATAATTATGATGGTTTTATCATAATCTGTATTGCCTGTTTTTTATTTTGAATGATTACTTCACTATGGCTTCCCCCATATTCTCCATCTAAAGTCCAAGGAATCTCTCCTAAAGATTTCACAGATAATCTCTCTGCTTTAAAGGTATAGATACAATCTGTATTATCTATTAGATTTGTAAGACTCCAAATAATTTCATTTAATTCAATGGGATTTTTAGGCATACGAATCAAAGTAATCTCAAACTTTCCATCATCTAATTCTACATTCTTTCCTGTAATATTTTTAAATCCTCCAGTTGAAATAGAATTTGTTACCATTCCATAGATAAATTCATCTTCTATTTCTTGTTCTTCACAAGTAATCTGCAAATGATAAGATTGTATGGTATGAAGTCTTCGAAGTCCTTCTAAGATATATGCTGCATGACCAATGCGATTTTTTAAATCTTGACTAGTAGCATAAGAAACATCTGTAAATAACCCAAAAGCTGCAATATACACAAAATAATTATTGTTAAATTTCCCAATATCACAAGCAAAAGGAACACCTTCTGCTGCAATCTTTGCCGCTTGTTCCATACTTTTGGGAATGTTCAGCGAACTAGCAAAATCATTGGTACTACCTGTAGGAATATATCCAATTGGAACTTTCTTCTCCCGCTTCATCATTCCAGTTACAGTTTCATCTAAGGTACCATCTCCTCCACTACAAACAATTCGTTCATATTCTTCTGTATATTCTGCTATTACTTCTATGGCATCCCGTGGATGCTGAGTGGGATGAATCGTAACCTCAAATCCACTTTTTACAAACTGGTCTACGATTTCTAGAAGTTTATTCTTTATCTGTCCCTTTCCAGAAAAGGGATTGAATATAAATAATAATTTCTTCCTTTCCATCAATCCCTCCTTCTAGTCTCTTAGAAATTGTCGGATAGATTCCATTGCATCTGCTTCTCGTTCTCCATCTGTTGTAATAATAACTTCTTCCCCTTCTGAAAGTCCAATACTCATTATTCCCATCATGCTTTTGGCATTAATCTGCTTTCCATTTTTTTTCAAATAAATTTTACATGAATAATAGTTTGCAACCTGCACCAGCTCTGCTAGTATGCGCATATCTGCACCATTTTTAATTCTTACCTTCATGGTTTCTTGCAACATAAACCTGCCTCCTTACTTAATGCAGGCGATTTCCGCCTTACAAATTCTTATGGTTTCATAGATGTTAATTTTCTCAACTCCTCGGCTATTTCACTTAACTTTCTTAGCCTGTGGTTTACTCCTGATTTTCCTACTGGTGGTTCTAAAAGTGTCCCTAATTCCTTTAATGCTGCTTGAGGATTTTGTATTCTAACCAATGCAATTTCTCTTAAATTATCTGGTAAACTATCCAATCCTCTAATATTTTTAATATAGTTAATGTCTTCTAATTGCTTTACTGCTGCACTAACTGTCTTACTTATATTTGCTGTCTCACAGTTGACCTGACGGTTGACAGAATTACGCATCTCTTTTAAAATTCTAATATTTTCTAATTCTAAGAGTGCTACATGTGCTTCCATAATATTCAATATATCTACAATTTGTGAGCCTTCTTTTAAGTATACTACATGATTTTTCTTACGTACAACAATCTTGGCTTCCATACCAAAACTGTTAATAATTTCTATCAGTTGTTTTGCTTTTTCCTCTCCAAAACAGACAATTTCAAAATGATAAGATTTTTCTGGATCACTGATAGAACCAGCTGTTAAAAATGCTCCTCTAATAAATGCTCTGCGACAACAAGATTTTTGTATCAAAATTCTGTGTACCAATTCTTTACTACGAATATCCTCATTTTTTTCATTGTGCCATTTTACTGCTTGTAGTATCTTTGTAACCCCTTCTTTTCCAGATAGAGAAAGCACAAAAGTTCTATTTTTATGAAGATAAATATTTTGACGAACAGTAATGCAAATTGTTACTTGAAATATATTCTTCATCAATACAAAATATTTTCGAGCAAGTGATATATTTTCTGTATATACTCTTAAAATACTATCTTCCTTTGTTTCTTCTAATTTTCCTGCAAAACTTAAAATAGCTGCAATTTCTGCTATTTGACAATGTCTACTTCTATGAATCTGACGCGATAATTCCTCTTTTACCTGACTAGAAAAAGACATTGAATCCCCTCCCATATCTATTAAGTTACTTTTTATTGTCTGTCCCTATTTTATACCTTGTGATACGCCGCATGGCATCATGGGATGCCCCAGAGGGTATACCTTGTGATACGCCGCATGGTATCATGGGATGGGACTACTTATTTCGCAAAGCATCTTTTTGAATATCTCTATGTTCAATTTTCAATCCAAACTCTTTCTGATTTTGCAATCTTTCATATAATCCATTAGCTAGGGTAACAGAGCGATGTTTCCCTCCTGTACATCCCACACTAATTACCAGTTGTGTCTTGCCCTCTATAATATAGTTAGGTATTAAAAATTTTATCATATCTTCTAATTTATCTAGAAATTGTCCTGCCTCTTTATATTGCATCACAAATTCTTGTATTTCTTGATCATTTCCAGTTTTTGCTCGTAACCCTTCTACATAATAAGGATTTGGCAGAAATCGCACATCAAATACAAGATCAGAATCTGTGGGTATCCCATATTTGAATCCAAAAGAAACAATTGTAATAAATAGATTCTTATAGTCTTGATTTTGTACAAATATTTTTTCCAATTCAGCCTTTAATTCTCTTGTTAGCATATTACTGGTGTCTATAATATAATCTGCCTGTTTTCTCAAAAATGCCAGTCGCTTGCGTTCTTCATGTATTCCTCGGTCCACACGTTCCCCTCCTGCAAGAGGATGGGTACGTCTGGTTTCTTTATAACGCTTTACTAATACCTCATTCATAGAATCTAAATAAAGAATATCAAAGAATTTTCCTGCCTGTCTGAGCTTGTCCAATATATTTTGCAGCTCGTCTAAGGCCTGACCACTGCGAATATCTACTCCTACTGCTACTTTTTGAAGTTCAGCATCTTGTGCACTTGCCAATTCAGCAAATTTTTCAATTAAGGCAATTGGCAAATTATCTACACAAAAATATCCTATATCTTCCATAATTTTCAAAGCTGTACTTTTTCCTGCTCCTGACATTCCTGTTAAAATTACAAATTTCAACTAATAACCTCCTTAAAATTCTCCTATGAATTTTACTTCTGGTTCCAAACGCACACAAAACTGTTTCTCTACTTTATCTTGCACATCAGAAATAAGCTGCCGTATATCAGAAGCTGTCGCTTGTTCTTTGTTAATTACAAAACCACAGTGCTTCTCTGAAATTTGTGCTCCTCCTACTTGATAACCTCTTAATCCAGCATCTTGTATTAATTTACCAGCAAAATATCCTTGTGGTCGTTTGAAGGTACTTCCTGCACTTGGATATTCTAAGGGCTGTTTTGCAATACGCTGTTCTCGCAGTTTAGTCATTTTTTGTTCAATTTCTTGTAAATCTCCTTTTTCTAATTGAAGTTCTGCCTCTAAAACAATATAATTTTTATTTGATATGCAACTATAACGATATCCAAAATCTAATTCTTCTAAAGAAAGTTCCTTTTCTTCTCCTTCTTCTGTTAGAACTGTGACCCTTTTCAAAATTTGTTTTATTTCACCACCATAAGCTCCAGCATTCATAACTACTGCACCGCCAATACTGCCTGGGATTCCTGATGCAAACTCCATCCCTGTAAGTCTATGACTAGCGGCATATTTTGCTACAACTGACAGTAAAGCTCCTGCCTCTGCTATTACACAATTTTCCTTTACAGTAATGGTATCTGCCATTTTCCCTAACTCTATTACCACTCCTTGAATCCCCTTATCTCCCACCAATAAATTACTGCCATTTCCTATGATCATCCAAGGAATTTCAAACTGCTTACACAATTTTAATACAGATTTTATTTGTTTTCTGGAAGGACGTACATAATATTCTGCGGGACCTCCAACTCGAAAAGTAGTATGCTTACTCATGGATTCTTTTATATAATACTGTTCTGCATCTAATATTTCTTGTAAATTTTTTTCAAAAATTTCGCTCACATGATACCTCTTTCAAAAATATTGTTTTATGCCTCTTTTAAAAATGCTGTATATGCCAACTTTGCCTCATATAAGTCTACTTTACTGATAATTTCCCAAGGTGCATGCATATTTAATACTGCTACACCACTATCAATCACAGACATATTATAATTTGCTAAAATATAAGCAATCGTTCCTCCCCCTCCTTGATCTACTTTTCCAAGCTCAGAAGTTTGGAAATAAATATTATTATCCTCCATAATTTTTCTCAATTCTGCTATATATTCTGGATTAGCATCGTTAGAGCCACCTTTTCCTCTAGAGCCTGTATACTTATTAAATACCACACCATTTCCAAAATATGCACAATTATTCTTTTCCATTACTGAAGCAAACAATGGATCAAAGGCTGCACTTACATCTGAAGAAAGCACTTTAGAAGCACTCATGGCACGATGAAAAACAATCTGATTATAACCAACCATTACATTTAAAATTTCTGCTACTGTATATTCAAAAAATTTAGATTGCATTCCTGTTGCTCCAACACTTCCAATTTCTTCCTTATCTACCAAGAGGCATGCACTCGTTCTATCACATACATCAGCTTCTAAAATCGCTTGGAAAGAAGGATAGGCACATACTCTATCATCATGCCCGTATCCCATAATCATACTGCGGTCAAATCCATAATCTCTTGCCTTTCCAGCTGGAACCACTTC
The DNA here is from genome assembly GCA_910586005.1 of uncultured Lachnospiraceae bacterium. GTDB lineage: Bacteria > Bacillota > Clostridia > Lachnospirales > Lachnospiraceae > Petralouisia. The sequence continues at coordinate 31,075 of CAJUHG010000003.1, forward strand.
AATTTCTGCCGAAAGAAAATCTTCTTCCTCTATATTGTATTGTTCTTTTAAAATATTCAGTACATTTTTTTTCACTGCCTCTTTTGCTTTCTTTTCTTCTTCTTCACTTTCAAAAGGAATACTTCCCACTAAAAGATCCAAATTTTCTCCTTCTATCACCTTAGAGGCTTTTTTATCCATTTGTTCTGAAGCTAAATGAATTAAAAGATCACTAATACCAAAAACAGGGTCCTCCTCTTTCTCTCCCACATTTACCAGTATCCTTGTACCATCTTTTTTTACAATCACACCATGAAGTGCCAAAGGAAGTGTCACCCATTGATATTTTTTTACTCCCCCATAATAATGAGTGTCTAACATTGCTAATTCTGTATCCTCATAGAGAGGAATTTGTTTTAAATCCAATCGTGGAGAATCAATGTGAGCTCCTAAAATATTCATTCCTTGTTCCAAAGGTTTCTTTCCAATCACAAACAATGCTAACATTTTGCCCATATTTTCTGCATATATCTTGTCCCCAACTTTTATAGTTTTACCTGATGCAAGAATTTCTTTTAAATCTTCAAACCCTGCTACTTTTGCCTGATGAATAAACTCTGTAACACATTCTCTCTCTGTTTTACAGTTAGAGATAAATTTTCTATAATCTTCTGCAAAAGCAAAAACTTCTGCTCTTTTCCCCTCAGGATATTTTTTCCATGCATTTTTTCTTTCCATAATTGATTAATTCCTCCTGAACTATATAATCTGTTCTAAAAAATTCTTAACTCTTATTTCACAAAATAACTTTTATGAGTGATAGGAAAATTAATTTTCATTGTCTTCATCTTCATTTGATTTTTTCAAGTTTTCCTGCACGCGACGATACAATTCTTTTGCTGCATTATAACCCATTTTCTTCTGTCTATGATTCACAGCCGCAGATTCACAAATAACAGCAAGATTTCGACCTGGACGAATTGGCAAAGAATGACATACCACCTTATTTCCAAGAAATTCTATATATTCTTCCTCTAAACCTAAACGGTCATATTCATTTTCTTTTTTCCAATCTTCTAATTTAATTACCAAATCAATATTTTGTTTTTCCTTCACACATTCTACTCCAAACAAAGTCTTTACATCTATAATTCCAATCCCACGCAATTCAATAAAATATCTAGTAATATCTGGTGCCGTACCTACTAAAGTATGCTTGTTAATTTTACGGATTTCCACTACATCATCACTGACCAGACGATGCCCACGTCGAATCAACTCTAACGCTGCTTCACTCTTTCCAATCCCACTTTCTCCCATAATCAACAAACCCTCTCCATAAACATCCACAAGAACTCCATGAATAGAGATACAAGGTGCTAATTCTTCACCCAAAAAATAAATTAATTCTGCCATAAAAGCCGAAGTTGCATAATCTGTGGATAATACGGGGGTTTCATTCTCTGTTGCAATTCTAAGAAGTTCTGCATCTGGTTCTAAGTTTCGGCTAAATATAACACATGGAATATTGTGAGAAAAAAACTTTTGATATATATCTATTTTTTCACTCTCACTTAATTTCTGCATATAGGTATATTCCACCATACCAATAATTTCAATTCTACTTTTTTCAAAATAGTCAAAATATCCTGTTAATTGTAATGCTGGTCGATTTACATCTGCAGTAGTAACCTTCCGCGATTTAATATCCACTTCTGGGTTTAATACCTCTAAATTCATTTTTTCTACTATTTTTTTTATACTTACACCATTCATTTAATTCTCCTTTTCTTCAGACAGTAACTGGTACTTTGCTAGTACTTTTATTTTTGCGACCAACACACTTTGAAATACATAGAAATAATACTTTATAATATCAATGAATCTTCTAATTTTTCTGTTTCCTTATGCGTATTTTATCATAGTTATTTCTTAGCTTCAACTATTGCCTATGGAAAAATTTATAAACAGATTTAGCAGCTTGTTCATTCATAGAAGGAACTTTAGCCAATGTCTCTATATCCGCTTTTTGAATAGCATCTAATGACAAAAAATTTTTCATTAATGCTTTGCGCCTTGTTGCACCAATTCCTGGAATATCATCTAATATAGAATGTACCTGTCCCTTACTTCTTAAAGAACGATGATATTCAATGGCAAATCGATGAGCTTCATCTTGTATTCTAGTAATCAACTGAAATCCCTCACTATGCCTATCAATAAAAATTTCTTGATTTTGATAGTATAACCCACGTGTACGATGATTATCATCTTTTACCATACCACATACTGGAATATTCAAGTGAAGTTCTTCTAAAACCTTTAAGGCTATATTAACTTGTCCTTTTCCACCATCCATCATAATTAAATCTGGAAAACGTGTGAAACTTCCATAATCATTTTCTAATTGTTTTTCCTTCAATTCTTCTTGCTCTTTTATTCCATGAGAAAATCTTCTTGTTAATACTTCACACATAGAAGCATAATCGTCTGGACCTGTCACTGTATGAAGCTTAAATTTTCTATAATCACTACGTTTTGGTTTTCCTTTTTCATAAACTACCATAGAACCTACTGTCTCAAATCCACTAATATTAGAAATATCATACGCCTCCACACGTTTTAATTCTTCTAAATTTAAAAGTTTACTAATTTCTTTTAAGGCACCAATCGTTCTACCTTCTTCTCGTTTCATTTTTTCTTTATCTTGAGATAATACCATAAGAGCATTTTGAGATGCTAGTTCCACTAATTTCTCTTTTGTACCCTTTTTGGGAACATAAATAGATACTTTTTGCCCCCGTTTTTGACTTAACCATTTTTCAATTACTTCTGCTTCCTCAATTTCTTCTTGAAGCATAAGTTCCTTTGGAATAAAAGGAGTTCCTGAGTAAAATTGTTTTAGAAAAATCGCAAGGACTTGTCCTCTTGTATCTTCATTTCCAATACTTATATGAAAATGATCCCTTCCTATTAACTTTCCATCTCTTATAAAAAACACTTGTACCACTGCATCTTCTTCATCAGAAGCCATAGCAATGATATCTTTATCTTCTCCATCAGAACTAGTAATTTTTTGTTTTTGAGTCACTTGTTTTACTGCCTTTATTAATTCCCGATATTCAATCGCTTTTTCAAAATGCATTTCCTTAGAGGCAATCTGCATTTTCTCTTCTAACTCTTTTATTACTGTCTGATAATTTCCATTTAGAAATTCTATTGCTTGATTGATTCTTAGATGATATTCTTCTTTTGTAACATATCCTTGACAAGGAGCTGAACATTGATGAATATGATAATTTAAACAAGGACGCTCCTTTCCAATATTTTTAGGCAAGGGCTGGTTACAAGTCCGTAAAAAGTATATTTTTTGAATTAGTTCTATTGTTTCTTTCACTGCTCCTGCACTTGTATATGGACCAAAATATTTTGATTTGTCTTTTTTCATCTGACGTGAAAAGAGGACTCTGGGAAAATCCTCTCCCAAAGTCACTCTAATATAAGGATATGTTTTATCATCCCGCAACATAGTATTATATTTTGGCCTATGCTCCTTAATTAAATTGCACTCTAAAATTAGTGCTTCTAATTCAGAATCTGTAATGATATATTCAAATCTTTCAATTTGTTTTACCATTTGCTCTTTTTTTAAACCTTCATTATGGCTTGCTCGAAAGTACTGGCGTACACGATTTCTAAGACTAATAGCCTTTCCAATGTAAATAATCGTATCTTTTGCATCATGCATCATATATACCCCAGGCTTTTGTGGAAGCTTTTTTAATTCTTCTTGAATATCAAACATTATTTCATTTCCTTTAAAAGTTTATCTAAATAATCTTCTCCATCAGAAGAGTGAAGGACATCCTCTGCTGGTATTCCTTCTGACAAAATTTTTTCCTCAGTCTGTACGTCTTCTGGTAAAATTTCTTCTATTTTTTCTTCTTGTGATGCAGTCTCTTTTTGTGATGTAGACTGTTTGTCTTTTTTCTCTTGCACAGCCTGTTCATTAAAACCAGTTTTTATCTCTTTAGATGTATTCTTCTTATTCAAACCAGCTTTTGATTTCTTTGAAATACCTTTTTTAGTTAAAAAGAATCCTTTTTCTTTTAATTTACTAGCTTCTGATGCAACTTTTGCTTCTTTGGATGTCTCTATATCTTTTTGAACTTCTTTAGATACTTCTGTTTCCTGTTTCATATCCCTCTTAGGCTCTTCAAGTGTTCCTATTTCTAGTTCTACATTATCTTCAAACTTTTCAAGCACCCTGTTGTCCAACTGTGTATCCTTTTGGGATTCTTCTGGTTCTTCTTTTTCTAACTGTGTATCCTTTTGGGATTCTTCTGGTTCTTCTTTTTCTAATTCTGTATCCTTTTGGGATTCTTCTGGTTCTTCTTTTTCTAA
>CAJUHG010000003.1:35557-80995 GCA_910586005.1 uncultured Lachnospiraceae bacterium
GATTTCACTACTTCTGATGTTTCTTGTTTAGGTATGGTGTTTTTTTCTTCTTCTGTCTCAGAAATTCCTTTTAACTCTCGGAAAATTTTCATAAATTCTTTTCCAGTAATTGTTTCATGTTCATATAGATATTGAGAAATTTCATCTAGGATACTTCTATTTTCTTGTAGTAATCGAATTGCCTCATCATAACTTTCCTTCAGTATTCTCATAACTTCTTGGTCAATCTGAGCAGCCGTTTCTTCTCCACAGTTTAAACTTGCTCTTCCATCTAAATATTGATTTTCTATGGTTACCAATCCCATAAGTCCAAATTTTTCTGACATACCATATTGTGTCACCATAGCTCTTGCCATCTTTGTAGCCTGTTCAATATCATTGGAAGCTCCTGTTGTCACTGAATCAAAAACAATTTCTTCTGCAGCACGCCCTCCCATATAAGTTACCAAATGAGCAATTAACTCCTGTTTCGTCATCAAGAACTTTTCTTCTTCAGGCACTTGCATCGTATAACCTAGTGCTCCCATAGTTCTTGGCACAATGGTAATTTTCTGCACTGGCTCTGTATCCTTCTGCAATGCAGTTACTAGTGCATGCCCAACTTCATGATAGGCAACCATTTTCTTTTCCTTTGGCCCCATAATACGGTCTTTTTTCTCTTTTCCAGCAATTACTACTTCTACTGATTCAAATAAATCCCCTTGATTTACATATTTTCTCCCTTGCTTTACAGCATTGATGGCTGCTTCATTTATCATATTAGCAAGATCAGAACCTACAGCTCCTGAAGTTGCCAATGCAATAGCATCCAAATCTACAGAATCATCTAATAATACATTCTTAGCATGTACTTTCAGTGTTTCTACTCTTCCTTTTAAATCTGGCTTGTCTACAATTATTCTGCGGTCAAAACGTCCAGGTCTTAGCAAAGCCTTATCAAGTACCTCTGGACGATTCGTTGCTGCCAAAATCAAAAGTCCCTTAGAAGTATCAAATCCATCCATTTCTGCTAATAGCTGATTTAAGGTCTGTTCTCGTTCATCATTGCCACCATATCTTGTGTCACGACTTTTTCCTATGGCATCAATTTCATCAATAAAAATAATGCAAGGTGCCTGTTTCTGAGCTTCCTTAAATAAATCTCTCACCCTAGAGGCTCCCACTCCTACGAACATTTCCACAAAATCAGAACCTGCCAATGAAAAAAATGGTACTTTCGCTTCTCCTGCAACTGCTTTGGCAAGTAAAGTCTTACCTGTTCCAGGAGGTCCTACTAACAGAGCTCCTTTTGGTAACTTGGCACCTATATCTGTATATTTTTTTGGATTATGCAAAAAATCCACAACTTCTTGTAAAGATTCTTTTGCTTCATCTTGCCCTGCAACATCTTTAAAGTTAATCCCTGTAGATTTCTCAACATAAACTTTCGCTGTAGATTTTCCAACTCCCATCATTCCGCCACTACCCATTTTACGGAAAATCAAAAAATATAGAAGAATCCACACTAATACTAATGGGAGAATATAACTAATTAAATTCCACATAATCGCAGAAGATACATCTTCTACTGTTCCACCAAATTTTACTCCATGCTCTTTTAAAAGAGGTAATAAGCTCTCATCATTTAATTCTGCTGTATAATAAGTAATTCTGTATAATTTATTCTCACTTTTTGGGATAATATTAATCCTGTTGGAAGTAAAAGTAACAGATTCTACTTTGTCCTTTTCTACCATGTCAATAAATTCTGAATAAGTAATTTCCTTATTTGTAGCATCCTTGGCACAACTATTTAACAAACTTGTTAGAAACAATACAAGTAGTGCAGCAAGCACAAAAACCATAATGGTCATGCCATTTCTGTTATTACCACCGTTATTATTGCCACCATTTTCATTGTTATTTCCTTTGTTTTCCATTTATTTCCTCCTGCAGATCGCAACAATCTATTTTGCGACACCCTTTTATTATATGTGTATTTCCTTCGAAAATCAATATAATCTTATTAAACTTTTTAACATATTTCTAAAGTTTTTATAAACTTTTTTTCAAAAGTTCTAGCATTCTTTTGTTACAGGTTGTATAATAAATATCTACTGAGAACAGTCAAAAACCCCTCAAGAATTTCCATTTGGCTTGTTGCTCGCGGGAATATATTACAAAAAGGAGGATTTACCTATGCCCGTAAAATATGTCTTTGTCACAGGTGGCGTTGTTTCTGGTCTTGGAAAAGGAATTACTGCTGCTTCCCTAGGCCGATTACTGAAAGCCCGTGGATACAAAGTTACTATGCAAAAATTTGATCCATATATTAACATTGACCCAGGAACCATGAATCCTATTCAGCATGGTGAGGTTTTTGTTACTGATGACGGAGCAGAAACAGATTTGGATTTAGGACATTATGAACGTTTTATTGATGAAAATTTAGGCAAACATTCCAATGTTACTACTGGCAAGGTATACTGGTCTGTCTTACAAAAAGAACGTCGTGGCGATTATGGTGGAGGAACTGTTCAAGTAATTCCCCATATCACCAATGAAATTAAAAGCCGTTTTTACCGGAACTTTACCACCGAAGACACTCATATTGCTATTATTGAAGTAGGTGGTACCGTAGGGGATATGGAAAGTCAACCGTTTTTGGAATCTATCCGCCAATTTCAACATGAAATTGGACATGAGAATGCTATATTAATTCATGTAACCTTAATCCCTTATATTACTGCCTCTGGAGAAATGAAAACGAAACCGACACAAGCAAGTGTCAAAGAGTTACAAGGTATGGGGATTCAACCTGACATCATTGTATGTCGCTCAGAACATCCCTTAGACCAAGGTATTAAAGATAAAATAGCACTATTTTGTAATGTACCAGATAGCCATGTACTACAGAATTTGGATGTAGAATATTTATATGAAGCTCCACTTGCAATGGAAAAAGAAAATTTAGCACAGGTAGCATGTGAATGTCTTCATTTAGATTGTCCAGAACCCAACTTGACAGACTGGATTGATATGGTAGACGCTCTCCGCAATCCTACAAAAGATGTAGAAATTGCTTTGGTAGGAAAATATATTTCTCTCCATGATGCTTATATCTCTGTGGTAGAAGCATTAAAACATGGAGGAATTGCAGAACGTGCTACCGTAAATATAAAATGGGTAGATTCTGAATTATTAAATGCAGAAAACATAGAACAAATTCTTGGAAAAGTTCAAGGTATTTTAGTTCCTGGTGGCTTTGGAGATCGAGGAATAGATGGAAAGATTCTTGCCTGTAAATATGCAAGAGAACATAAAATACCTTTCCTAGGTTTATGTCTTGGAATGCAACTATCCATTGTAGAATTTGCCCGTCACATCTGTGGCTTGCGTGATGCACATAGTATTGAATTAAATCCTAACACTCCTCATCCAGTGATTGCTCTAATGCCAGACCAAAATGGTGTAGAGGATATTGGTGGAACCCTAAGACTTGGCTCCTATCCATGCATTTTAGACAAAACCTCTAGAGCTTATCAAGTCTATGGGACAGAAACTATTTATGAAAGACATCGGCACCGTTATGAAGTAAACAACGATTATCGTTCGATTCTCACAGAACATGGTATGAAACTCTGTGGACTTTCCCCAGATGGGCGAATTGTAGAAATGGTGGAAATTCCAGATCACCCTTGGTATATTGCTACACAAGCACATCCAGAATTGAAATCCCGCCCAAACCGTCCTCACCCTCTATTTAAAGGATTTGTAGAAGCTGCGTTAAAAACAAAGAGATAATTATGCAAAATCTTTGCTTTGCTTTAAATTCTTGTCCCTTAAGAATAAGAAAATTAAAAAGTAGATGTGACTATTCTTATATTAGGAAACTGCAAAACAATTTCCTAATATAAGAATGATGGCTGCTTGGCCCATTGCTCGCAGGAATAAAAATTTTACCCTTCTGTTACTTCTTAAGATTCTTGAATTAAAATATTTCCCTTAGTATCACACCAAATGTTAATCATCTAATAATGCAATCATAATTTTCCTGCTTCTTCAAGATTTTTTTGTAATGCATCTAAATTCTGATATACTCCAATATGAGGATATCCTTCCAATTCTTCTCGGCTTGTAGTTCCTGTGGTAACACCTGCAAAATCCACACCTGCTGCTTCTGCTGTCTTGGCATCCACAATACTATCTCCTACATATAATACTTGATTTTGATGTAAATTCCAAGAAGCTAACAACTTTAAAACTCCTTCTGGATTTGGTTTTGGCACTTTCACATCTTCCACGCCTATTATATTATCAATATAACTTGTCGCCTGACATTTTTCTAAAATAGCATCCATACGATAATGGTACTTGGTGGTTACAATTCCAATTTTTACTTTTTGTGCTTTTAATTTATGGAGCACATGAATAGTATCAGAAAATAAATTTGTATTTGCAACCATCACTTGATCTGCTTTTTCTCTAAAATACTTCTCAAACTTTTCTGTTTCTTCTTCTGATTCTTTCCCTGTTAGACTACAATATATCTCCTTCAATGAAAATCCTATTGTTTTACAGATTGCTTCCCTTGAAACGAAATTATGCCCCAACTTCTGTAATCCATATGTTACACTTGTAACAATTCCTTCGGTAGAATCTCCTAAAGTATAATCAAAGTCAAAAATCACTGCCTGATATTTCATCTTTCCTCTCCCTGTTTCCTAAAATCTATTCTTCGCTCCAGAGACATTTAATCTGACTACTTAATCTATCAAAATCCCATTGTCTCTCACTGTTCTTTCTACTATTTGGATCATTTACAAAAAATCCATTTTCATCATATCCCCGCAACAAAATAAAATGTCCTGTAGTAGTAAAATCTCCTGGTCTCATACTACAAATAACTACTCCTCCCCGATCCAAAGTATTTTTTATTTTTTCTTCACTTAAAGGTAATTCTTTGCCCAACAAGCCTAGCTCTGTGGCCCCTTCTGTAAAGAAACTCCAACTTGTTCCCGCTTGCGTATAGTAGCCTTTTTCATAAGCATATTCTGCCATTTTTCTAGGATTCATATCCATATCCCCTTTTAAATACAGATAAGCCATTGTCATACAAGTAGGTCCACAGCCTGCTAGTCCAATTATATCATTTCCATAACTATCATATCCCCAACGCATGTCCCATTGTAACAATAATGGGATCTTTCCTAATTCACATTCATCTTTTATATCTATTTCTTTTCCTATATAATCTAATCTATTTGGATATCCTGTAACAAATTCATAAGCCTCTTCATTTTTTTCTAGTAACTCTAACAAATCCTGTGGATACATTTCTCCTAAAATATCTGTTTTTGTATGATTGCTATGGTTCTGATTCTTAGTATCTATTGTTTTCCAATGACCTAATATTTCCTTTCCATTTATCATATTGATACTTAGAAAACCAAGTATTCCAAATGCAAAAAAAATACTTTTTATTTTCTTAATTTTTCTTTCCCTTCGATGTTTTGCAAGACTCCTTCCACTATAAGTATTACTTTCATAAATCTTTTGTCTCATAAAAAGCTCCTTTTCTTTGCTCTAATATTGTCTATTGTTTCTATTTAGGATTATTATACGCAAAAAAGCTTTTTTATTCTTTTATTTTTGTATTTAAAACTTTTAAGATATTATGAATATTTCTAAAGCTTTCTAAGGAATGTGAACTATTTTATGCTTTAAAATTAGTAAAATTATGACCATCTTATTTTTAAGAATGCTAGTGACATATTTCATATAGACGCCTACAAAGTCTAAAAAATATCTTACTCTAGTATTCGCTTAGTCTACTCTGAACTGTTGCAAAATCTCAGGAAAAATTTCCACACTTCGTTTTAAAATCCCCTGCATATATGCAATTGCAATTCCATAATTTGTAATTGGAATTTTCTGGTCCTTTGCAGATTTCAAACGATATTTCATTTCTCTCTCATTTAACATACAGCCTCCGCAATGGATAACTAACTGATATTTGGATAAATCTTCTGGAAATTCTAATCCTGATGTCAATTCAATTTGGAGTTGTTTTTTGGTATACTCTTTTAACCAACGTGGTATTTTTACAGAACCAATATCATCACATTGTCTATGGTGGGTACAACCTTCTGAAATTAATACTTTATCTCCATCTTTTAAACCATCAATAGCTAGTGCCCCTTGTACTACAGTATGCAAATTTCCTTTATATCTTGCAAAAAGAATGGAAAAAGAAGTAAGGGGAATTTCTCTTGGAGTATCTGCATGCACCTTTGCAAACACCTGACTATCTGTAATCACTAGAGCAGGTTTTTTTCCCAATTGATGTAAAGTATCTTTCAATTCTATTTCTTTTACCACGATAGCAGTCGCATCTGAATCTAAAATATCTCTAATGGTCTGTTGTTGAGGCAAAATCAATCTTCCTTTTGGTGCTGCTTTATCAATTGGAACTACTAATACAACAAAATCTGATGGAGATATCAAATCTCCTACAATTCTATTTTTAGATTCTTTTTCTTTTGTCAATTTTGCAATTTTTTCTTTTAACTCTTGTATATGAAATCCTGTTTTTGCACTAATTGGAATATGGGGTTGTCCCTCCCATATCCTTTGATTTTCCTTCTCTATTCTGTCCATTAAGTCAACTTTATTAATCGCTACTAGAAAAGGAATTTTTTTCTCTTGAAATAGTTTTAGCAATTCCTGCTCCACATCTGTACCTACAACGCTTCCATCCACCACCAATACTGCTATATCTATTCTATTTAAAATCTGTCTCGTTTTCTTTACACGTTGCTCTCCCAGTATTCCCTCATCATCAATTCCTGGCGTATCAATAATGACAACAGGTCCCATTGGCAACAATTCCATCGTCTTTTGTACTGGATCTGTAGTGGTTCCTTTCACTTCTGACACCACTGCTAAATCTTGTCCGGTCACTGCATTTACTACACTAGATTTTCCTACATTTCTTCTTCCAAAAAAACCAATATGCACTCTATCTGCAGAAGGTGTACTATTTAACCCCATAATTTCCTCCATTCTATGCATTTTACACTTTTGAATAGGCTGTTTTACTACTTACACCAGAAAGCTTTCCTAGTTTTCCAGAGAGTGCACTAATAATGTCTTGAGGTGCATCAACAGCTATACTAATGATATTGATATTCTTTTTATGATATGGGATGCCCATTCTACCAATAATATAAGAACCATATTCATGAAGAATCTGATTTAACGCCTCAATCGAAGATTCTTCCTCTACAATAATTCCAATAATTGCTACTCTTGAATCCATATTATTTCCTCTACTCATCAAATTCCACCGTTACAAAAAATCCCTTCGTTGTCTCATGTATCTTAATTACTTTTCCTTCTGTAGACTTCAATCGTTCACTGAATATATAATTTGCAGACATCGCATATGCCTTTCCCAAAGTATAATAATAGGAAGTTGGTAACTTTCCCTCAGTAACTGGCAGAATGTCCCCTTCTTTAAGCAATCCTGTTCGTTCCATCTTAAATTCCATCTGGCGCATTTTAACATCCCCTATTCGCTATCTTCTTTTCCAAGTTGCAGGTGTAAATAATAACAAAAGTGGAAATAATTCCAGACGCCCTGCCAACATGTCAAACATTAACACATATTTTGCTGGTTGTGAATAAATTGAAAAATTACTGGTAGGCCCTACCTGTTCTAATCCTGGTCCAATATTATTTAAAGTAGCCGCTACTGCTGTAAAATTTGTGGTAAAATCCAATTCATTCAAAGAAATCAATAACACAGAAAATCCATAAATAACTGCATATGCAATAAAAAATACAGAAATGGAACGCAGCACATCTTTTGTTACTACATGTTTTTCAAAATGTATTTGCCGCACACGTTTTGGATGAATTAAATGAGATAATTCATTTTTTACCAATTTTAACATAATCACAATTCTAGAAACTTTAATTCCTCCTCCAGTACTTCCAGCACAAGCTCCAACAAACATTAATAGCACCAAGACAAATTTTGCAAATTCAGACCATTGATTGAAATCTATGGTAGAATACCCTGTAGTAGTAATAATAGATGCCACCTGAAAAGCTGCATGGTGAAATGCTTCCAAAATAGAAGTAAATCCTCCATAAATATTTATTGTTATCAATACAATTGCTCCTAAAATAATCCCCAAATAATATCGCAATTCTTCACACATAATTGCCTGTAAGGGTTTCTTGGTCCAAAACAAGTAGTACACATTAAAATTAATACCAAATAGAATCATAAAAATAGTAATCACTGCCTGAGAAGCTATAGAATAACTTCCAATACTATCATTTAAAATACCAAATCCTCCTGTGCCTGCTGTACCAAAAGATAAAGTCATTGCCTCAAAAGGTGTCATTCCTGTAATTAGAAGTAAAATAATTTGGGTAATTGTCATAAAAATATACATTGCATAAAGAATCCTTGCAGTATGTCTTACCCTTGGAACTAATTTTCCAACAGTTGGGCCTGGACTTTCTGCGCGCATTAAATGCATATTATATCCTCCTGCCAATGGAAGAATTGCAAGTATTAGTACTAATACTCCCATCCCTCCAATCCAATGAGTAAAACTTCTCCAAAATAAATTACATTTTGCTAACACTTCCACACTATCTAAAACACTTGCTCCTGTAGTTGTCAGACCAGAAATCGTCTCAAATAATGCATCTGTATAACTAGGAAAATCTCCTGATAAAAATAGTGGTAATGCCCCTGTAAGGCTTAAAACAATCCAACTCAAAGATACTACTACAAATCCTTCTCTGGCATAAAATACAGTACTTTTAGGTTTTTTCATCTTTCCTAAACCACCAAAAAGTAAACAGGCTATTAAAACTACAACGTATGCCCATCCCTCTTTTTCTCTATAACAAAGAGCAGTTAAACAAGGAAGCGCAAGAAACAATGCCTGAAATTCTAAAACACGACAGAGAATATATCTAATAATTGAGTAATTCATAATACTTTTGCCTCCGCCTATTTCAAAATATCTTTTAAATCATGAAATCCTCGATTTGTAGTTACAACAACTACTGTGTCATTCACTTCAATGGTATCCTGACCACCAGGTGTAATAATATTACCCTTTCGATTAATACAAGCAATTAATAAATTTTCCTTTAGTTTCAGTTCCATCAAAGGAATGCCCACCAATTCCGATTTTTCTTGTACTCGGAATTCCAGTGCTTCCACTTTATTTTCAATTAATTGATACAAAGTCTCAATATTACTTCCAATGGAATTTTGTTTTGCTCGCACATATTGTATAATATATTCTGCTGTAATATTCTTAGGATAAAGAACACTACCTAAATCCAAACTGTCAATAATCTCATCATAAGCAATTCTATGAACTTTTGTTATTGTTTTTGCTTTTGACACTTTTTTGGCAAATAGACTTAACATAATATTTTCTTCATCTAGATTGGTCCAAGACACAAAAGAATGTGCACGAGGTAGTCCCTCTTCATACAGAAGATTACGTTCTGTTCCATCTCCAAAAATAACCATTGCCTGAGGTAAAAGTTCACTTAATTCATTGCAACGTTCTTTATCTTGTTCAATAATTTTAATTTCAATTCCCATAGGCAAAAGTTGTTTGGCTAAATAATATGTAGTCTCTCCACCTCCTATAATCATACAGTTTTTAATTCTATTGGTAGTCATTCCAATCTTTTTAAAAAAATCATTTGCTTTCTTTGCAGAAGCTACAACAGAAATCACATCTTTCTCCTGTAATCGAAAATTACCAGAAGGAATAAATACCTCTTCTCCCCGCTCTACAGTACAAATCAACACATCACAGTGCAAGCCACTAGATATATAAGTTAAAGGTCGACCATTTAACACAGAACCCTCATTAATTTTACATTTTAAAAGATCTACCCGCCCTTTTGCAAAGCTATCTACCTTTATTGCTGATGGAAATTTCAACAAACGAGCAATTTCTGTCGCTGCTGCATACTCTGGATTAATTACCATAGATAATCCCAATTCTTCTTTTATATGAGTAATTTCCTTATTATAAATGGGATTGCGCACGCGAGCAATTGTTTCACAACCTGCTGCTTTTCTTGCAATTAAACAACAAAGCAGATTTAATTCATCTGAAGTGGTAACTGCTATCAGCAAATCTGCATCAGCAATTCCAGCTTCATCTTGTACTGAAAAACTTGCTCCATTTCCAACGATACCCATAACATCAAAACGGTTTGCCAACGCTTCTGCTTTATTTGCATCTTTATCCACCACAGTAATATTGTGTCCTTCTTCGCTTAATTGTTCTGTAAGAGTTGTGCCAACATTTCCACAACCCACGATGATAATCTGCATATTTTCCTCCATTCTTAACAATGCGGACAAATCCGCATCCACTTCCTAAATGCCTCTTTCTTGAGAGAGGCTGGACATCTAGCGGATGTCCAGTTAGCTCCGTTCAAAGCAGAGCGAATACCTCAAATGGTTTATTTTGCTGAGCGTACTCGCTTTAGCAACATAGTTCCTTTTGCGCAAGTACACATACTATTTTTATTTTCAGATATATTTTTTGATAAGTCCAAGTCCAATAGGATGTGGTCCTGTATGAACTCCAATTGTAGCCCCAATCTGAAAAATATCTATCGTTTTGTAATTAGAATAAGTCTGCAAAGAGGCCAAGAGCTGATCCCGAAACTCTACCGCTTCCTCATAATTATATCCATATCCCACTACAATTTGATAATTATCAGGTGATTCTCCTATTTTCTCAAAATGACTTTTGGTTTGTTCTATTAAACGTTTCATTCCTTTTTTTCTGCTACGTGTAATTCCTGTTGGAAAAATTTCTCCCTCTTTTAATACAATCAATGGTTTAATTCCCAAAGTAGATGCTGCTGTTCCCATTACTTTTCCAATTCTTCCACCATGTATCAAATACTCATAATTTCCCACTGTAAATATAATTCGACCTGTAGACTTTATTCGTTCAATTTCAGTCAAAGTTTCCTCAAAAGATAGTCCAGCTTGTTGCATTTTCACTACTTCTAGTACTAAAATTCCTTGAAGTACAGTATTTACAGTACTATCAAGCACTTGAATCTTAATCTGTGGATATTCTTCTCTTAATAAATCTGCTGCTGACTTTGCTGAGTTATAAGAACCACTAAATTTAGTAGTAATACATAGACAAATAATATCCTTTCCTTCCTTTGCATAAGGTGTAAATGCTTCTACATAATCTTGTACTGATGGAAGAGAGGACATAGGAAACTTGTCTGGATTATCCACCATCTCCTGATAAAAAACTCTTACACTGATTTCTTCAATTTCCTTTTTATAAGTTTGCCCATCAAATGTTACATAAAATGGTACAACTTTTATTCCTGTCTTTTGTACCAATTCTATTCCTAAATCGCAAGAACCATCTGAAATAATCTGATATGCCATAATTTCCCCTTTCATAAATAATTTCTATACCTACTTATACATGCTTACTTTATTTGTATACTAACAACCACAAAAGGAGAGCTTCTCTGCTCCCCAAATTTTTACAAAGCAGAGTTTCACTGCTCTTGCTCATTATAATACCTTTTCTATAAAAAGAAAAGACTTCAAGTAATATTTCATAAAAGACTTCAAAAGTCATTGATTTTTATCATATCATATAAAATCAAAAAGACTTTATAGACAAATATTCTATGATTACTCACAACAAAATTCTCCTACTCTAGCACCAGTAATATTTAAGAAGTCTTTTGTAGACAAGTACAAAGTGGTTCCAATTCTTCCACCACTAAAATAAATTTTATCATACAAAAGAGCATTTTCATGTAAATAAATAGGATATTGTTTTTTCATTCCTAACGGACTACAACCTCCTCTTACATATCCAGTGACTGTTGTAATATCTTTTACAGGAATCATTTCCAAAGATTTTTCTCCTACAAGTCTTGCCGCCGTTTTCAAATAAATTTCTTTTGCAATAGGTAAAACAAAGACATAATACTGTTTACTTTTTCCTTGTAATACTAATGTCTTAAAAGATTGTTCTACAGGTGCTCCCGTTTTCTCTGCTGTGTGGATACCATCCATAAATTCTTCACATTCATATTGTAAAACATCATAAACAATATGATGTTTATCTAAAATTCGCATGGCATTTGTCTTAATTTCTTTTGTTGTATTCTTTGCCATCTTATTTTCCTACTTTCTAAACTATCGTTTTTGAGCTTCTATCCTTTCTGCCAAATCATTCAGATATACCCAACGTTCCATTTTTTCTTCTAATTCAGTCTCTATCCTTATTTTTTCTTCTAACAATTCGGAAAGTCTTACTGAATTAGTAGCATTATTTATGATATCTTGTTCCAGTTCTCCCAATTTTATTTCTAGAGTTTCAACTTCCTCTTCTATCACCTCATATTCACGCTGCTCTTTAAAAGTAAACTTTAATTTTTTCTCACTCAGCTTAGTTTTTTCTTTCTGTGTATTGCCAAGCACTTTCTCTTTTTTAATAGAAGAACTATTTTTTCTCTTTTCTAGATTATGTTTCTTTTGTGTATAAATATAATCCAAATATCCACCTTCATACTGCTGTAGATGTCCATTCTCTTCAAAAGCAAATATTCTAGTTGCCAAGCGTTCTAGAAAATAACGGTCATGAGATACTATAATTACAATTCCTTGGAAAGAATCCAAATAATCCTCTAAAATTGTTAATGTTTTAATATCTAAATCATTGGTAGGTTCGTCTAAAATCAATACATTAGGTGCTCCCATAAGAATTTTTAAAAGATATAATCTTCTGCGCTCACCACCTGACAATTTTCCAATAGGTGCCCACTGCAAAGTTCCATGAAATAAAAAACGCTCCATTAACATGGAGGCACTTATTTTCCCATCACCTATATCAATATATTCTGCCACTTCTCTAACATATTCAATTGCTTTTACTCTCTCGTCCATATGAACATTATCTTGTGAAAAATAACCGATTTTAATGGTATCTCCAATCTCTACTGTTCCACTATCTGCAGCCACTTGTCCCAAAATAATTTTTAGAAGTGTAGATTTCCCACATCCATTTGGACCTACAATTCCAATACGTTCTCCTTTTAAAAAAATATATGTAAAATTCTTAAATAATATTTTTTCTCCATAAGATTTTGACAAATCTTTTACCTCAATAGTCTTTTTTCCCATTCGAGAAAAAGCAGAAGAAATCTCAACAGCAGTTTCCTCTATAGGACCTTCTATAGCAAGTAAATCTTCAATTCGTTGAATATGGGCTTTCTGTTTTGTAGAACGTGCCCTTGCACCTCTTGCTAACCAAGAAAGCTCCTTTTTTAAAATACTCTTACGCTTTCGTTCACTTGCCTGTTCCATACTTTGTTTTTGCATTTTCAATGCCACATAATCTGCATAACTACCCAAATAACTGTAAATTTTTCCATATTCCACTTCTACAATCCGCTGGACTACACGATCCAAAAAATAACGGTCATGAGTTACCATAACAATAGCTCCCCGAAATTTTACCAAATATTCCTCTAACCACTCAGACATTTCACTATCTAAATGATTGGTTGGTTCATCTAATATTAGTATTTCCACGGGTTGTAGCAATACATTTACCAAAGCAATTCTCTTTTTTTGTCCGCCAGACAAATATTTTACAGATTTTGATATATCTGAAAATCCTAATTGATTTAACATAGATCTGGCTTCACTTTCTAATACCATATCCTGTTTATCTAAACCTTTTAGTGCAGCCTTTAAAATACTGTCTGTATCTTCTAACATGGGAGTCTGAGCTAGATAGGCAAGTTTCACATGATTTCCTACAATAACTGTACCTTCCTCTGGTTCTTCTATGCCTGCAATTATTTTCAGCAAAGTTGATTTTCCCATTCCATTAGTACCAATAACCCCTACTTTTTCCCCATCTTGAAGACTAAATGTAACATCCTCTAACAAGGTTCTCTCTGCTGTATAAGACTTTTTTAAGTGTTCTGCTGTCAATATATTCATACATAATTACTCCTTATTTCTCTTGTTGAAGAAGATTAAAAAATCTTCGTTGATTAGGGCATACAAGGAAAACGATTGATTCACATCGTATGCCCCTACAGCAAGTACTCTGAAATTTATTTAAATTCAGCAGAACTAACTTGCTTCTATAATAATATTTTAAAAAATATATGCTCAGTGTTCTTCACATACCTGAAAAATATAAAATTTTAAATAATAGGACTCTTCCGCTGCCCATAAAATAGGATGATCTGGCGCTTGTGTTCCAAATTGCACTTGTCTTAATCGTTTGTGTGCATGGTCTGCTGCCTGATGAATTGTTTTTGTAAATAACTCAAAGTCCATAAAATGTGAACAAGAACAGGTAGCAAGATATCCCCCGTCTTTCACTAATTTCATACCACGAAGATTAATTTCCCTATACCCCTTTACTGCATTTTTTATAGAATTTCTAGATTTTGTAAAAGCAGGTGGATCTAAAATTACTACATCAAAGGTTTCCCCTTGGCTTTCAAGTTCAGGTAATAACTCAAATACATCTCTACATTGAAATTTTACACAATCAGATAATCCATTTAATTTAGCATTTTGTTCTGCCAAATCAATTGCAAACAGAGAGGCATCCACACCCAAAACACTAGTTGCTCCTGCAATTCCTGCATTTAAGGCAAAAGAACCTGTATGGGTAAAACAGTCCAATACTTTTGCATCTTTACACAATCGTTGAACAGCCATCCGATTATATTTCTGGTCCAAGAAAAACCCTGTTTTTTGCCCATCTTTTACATCTACCAAATATCGCACATTATTTTCTAGAATTTCCACTTTTGTATCAAATTCTGGTCCAAGAAATCCTTTGTAAAGCTCTAACCCTTCTTGCTTACGCACCTTTGCATCACTGCGTTCATAAACTCCCCGAATATAAATATCATCCTCTGCCATACATTCTTTTAAATCTTTTATAATTTCCTCTTTAAAAAAATCTATGCCAAGAGCCAAAGACTGTACAACTAATACATCTGCAAACTTGTCCACGACTAGCCCTGGTAACCAATCTGCTTCCCCAAAAATCACCCGACAAGAATTAATATCCACTGTTTTTTTTCTGTATTCCCATGCATTTTTCACACGCATTTTTATAAAATCTGCATCTATTTCTTGTTCTTTTTTTCTTGTCATCATACGAACACGGATTTTAGAATTAAAATTGATAAATCCTTTTCCCATAGGATATCCATCAAAATCTTGTACTATAACAATATCCCCATCTGTAACATTTCCTTTTACAGAGGCTATCTCATTGTCATAAATCCATAAACCACCAGATTTTATAGTTCTTCCTTCTCCCCGTTTTAATTCAACAATTGCATGCTCCATTCGTGCCTATTCCTATTCTATCATTGTAGTTTGTTTCTTTTTCCATTTAAATTATCATTTATTAATATATAATTTCTATCCTTATACAATATCTCAACACTTCTTCAAGCAGAAATCTATTTCAATCTATGTACAGGTGGTCTTTGTGGGTCAATAATATCTGCTGCATTAAACAAATCAGACAATGTATTTTCCTCTCCAATGGAATTAAAATAAATTCTAAAACCATCTAAATTTCTTCTACTCTGTCTTACATAATTGTCTCTAATTTGCACACCATATTGCATAGAATCCACATTACAGAAATAATTAAATCCCTGTTGTTTTAAATATTCAAATTTTTCATTACCAGCTACATATCCCTCTGGCCATCCTGCTAAATCTTGACCATGCGCAAAAATAATTGTGTCTACAGGTCCCACTACAGGTTCTACATTTTCTTTCCACTTTGTAGTATCTACTTGTAATCTGTCAAAGGAAATATTTCCAACTTTAAGATGTCCCCAAGTATGGCTTGCAAATTTCCATCCCTCTGCCTTCATAGCATCTGCAACTTTTTTGGCATTGGCACGTTCTGTTTCTAAATCAAAATCTGGATGTTCTTCTAGCCATTTCTTCTTATCTGCATTGATATCATCTGGCACTGTTTGATAACTAATATCTGTACGATACCCCAATACCCCATTGTAACCTGTTAGAGCAATGGTTCCTCTTGCTCCTTTGTAGGCAGCATCAGGATGCTCTTCAATAAATTTATCTAATAATGGTACAGCATCATAATCCCCAACAACTGTAGTGCCATCTTCTTGAATATATTCACATTTTGGCTTTCCATTTTCATCTACTACCATTTTTGATGCATACCCATATCCATCATAACTATGATAATAAGACAAATCATCTAAGGATAATACAAAGGCTTTCTTTCCAGGAGGAAGCATAATCGTTCCCTCTTTAAAATGAGATACTCCATTCTCATCTACTGTCTCTTCTGCAATATCATGTAAATCTACTAGCACATATCCATTATCATACATTGTCTGTGTAATCTTATTAAATTCATCTATTGTTGTCATCCATTGGTTATTACCTACTGCCTGTGGATCCGTTTCTTGATTTGCAAAAGCCTTCGTAGGATCTACCACTAATGTATGATAAAATACATGTGTGATTTCTGAAATATTAACTGGAACACATTCCGCTTTGTTTGTTTCATAAATTTTAATAGCCTCTGTCATCTCTGGAATATTCTCATAACCCTGAAAACTTTTTATCTTTTCAATAGCCCCATCATAATCATATCCCATTGCTAGAAAATTTGCTTCCTGCAAAATGCTATCTTCAGTTCCACTTGTTATTTGTTCCTTTTCTTGATTTTGTTCCTTTTCTTGACTTTGCTCTTTCTCCTGCTTTTGTTCTAATCCTTGTTTTTGTGCATCTCTTTTTTCATTTTCAACAGGATTAGCATTTGCTGCCACAGCATTTTGATTGTCTTTATCTTTCTTTTTATCAGCAGTAATCACTGCAGTCGCCACACCGACACCTGTTATTACAAATAGTATGGCAAATGTTACGCCCAATCGTTTTTTTAAATATCTCTGTCGTCTCTTCTGATTCATATTTCTTCTTAAATTGTTTTCTCTTCTTTCCATATCATTTCTCCCTATCCAGAATTTATCTTTCCGTTTATTATATATCTACCTTCTATATCATATGCTGAATATAGAAGAAAAATCAATCCTTCTTCTATGAAAACTTTATTAATATTTTCTAAATTTTAGAAAGATTTGTTTTTTTGTGTAATATATGGAATAGTAATCTGTCTTTTACCAATTTAATTCATGATACCATATAACTTTTTTATCATATCTAATGATACCATCTGTCTTTAGCAGTTTAATCCATCATATGATGCAACTTTTTCATTACATATAGATATGCTGGAATTAAAAATAGGTCTGCAAATACCCAAGCAGTAGGATTAGCAAAACAAGCAGCAATATAACCAAAAATTGGAACAAACCCCATACCTACAATTGCTCTTGCCACCATTTCAAACACCCCTGCAAATATTGCAAATCGACTAAATCCCAGTCCTTGGATTGTAAAACGAACAATATTTACCAAAGCAAGTGGAAAATAAAATGCACTATTTACAATTAAAAGCCAACTTACTCGTCTTAATATTTCTGTTTCTGAAGCATTTACAAACAATAATGCAAAAAATCTTCCAAATAATACTAATACTGCACAAGCAATTACAGAATAAACGGCTCCTATGATACAAGTGGCTTTCATTCCTTTTGAAACACGGTCTAACTTTCCTGCTCCTACATTTTGTCCTGAATAAGTAGCCATTGTAGATCCCATAGCATCAAAAGGACAACAAAAAAACATACTAATTTTAGTTCCTGCTGCAACTGCTGCAACTGCCATAGAACCAAGTGTATTTACTGCTGTTTGAAGAATTACACTTCCAATAGCGGTAATAGAATATTGCAATCCCATAGGGATTCCCATATTACAAAGAATTTTTACACAATTGCCATCAATTCTCCACTCTTCTTTGGAAATTTTTAAAATATCAAATCTCTTTATCATGTAGATGAAACATGCAATTCCAGAAATTCCTTGAGAAATCACGGTTGCCCAAGCAGCGCCTGCCACTCCCATCTGAAATACCAAAATTAATACTAGATCCAATCCAATATTTAATATAGAAGAAAATACTAAGAAAATCAAAGGACTTTTGCTATCCCCCAAGGAGCGTATAATACCAGACAATAAATTATATAAATAAATAACAGGTATCCCTAAAAATATTACAAATATATATTCATATGCTCTGTCTATAATATCCATTGGTGTATTCATCCACATCAAAATTTGGCGGCAGAGTACACAGACTGCCACTGTCATTACACTTGCAAAAGCAATAGATAACCATGCACTATTTGCCACATATTTACGAAGTAAAGGATAATCATTTGCTCCAAATCTTTGTGCCACTGGAATAGCAAAGCCATTACATACCCCCATACAAAATCCTATAATCATAAAATTAATAGAACCTGTAGCACCTACTGCTGCAAGTGCATGTACTCCTAAAAATTTTCCTACAATTACAGTATCCATCATATTATAAAATTGTTGGAATAACATTCCCAAAAATAGTGGGATACAAAACTGCAAAATCAATTTCATAGGAGATCCTGTAGTCATATCCTTTGTTGCACTTTTTGCCATAATACCTCACCCTTTCTACACATAGATTGGCTCGTTTTGTGTCCACGCTATTGTATCACCTTCCATACATCTATGCAAGAAAAAAAGAGTCATCACATTAAAAATTTCAAAAAACAATATATAGTGTTTTAAAAATAATATTTTCTATATATTGTATTTTAATTCTTAATGTAATGACTCTCTGAACAATATACAATAAGTCTTTCCTATTCATGTCATTTTTTGAGGCAATTTTAATCTTTTATATAAAATTATGTTCTAAACTAGACACAAGTTGTTGCATTTCCAATTTAGAAGTTACACTTCGTGCTGCTTCTACAACCTGTCTTTTTTCTGTTTCATTCATTTGTGCATACACAGACAACGCTTTTTCATTTAATCCTAGTTGAAAACTTAAACCAATAGGCATATCATACTTGTTCTCCATATCTTCCCTTCTTTCTTCACGCTAAAGCCATCCAAAATATGTTCCAATCCAATAAAGTAATCCTAGTACCCAGCTTGTAAAGATTCCATAAAGTATCACTGGTCCTGCAATTGTAAATATTTTACATCCTATTCCAAATATCTGACCTTCTTTCTGAAATTCAATTGCTGGAGCTGCTACAGAATTGGCAAATCCTGTAATAGGTACTAGAGCACCTGCTCCACCCCAATTTGCAATAGAAGGATAAATATTACATCCTGTCAGTAGTACACTTAAAAATACTAATAACATGCTGCACCAACTTCCCGCAGTTTCTTTGTCCAATCCAAAGTTATTGATTGCAATATTTAAAATAAACTGACCAATAATGCAAATAATTCCACCTGTGATAAAGGCTTTTATCATATTTGCTGGAAGAGAATGTGTAGGTGTTACCTGTTTTACATAATCATTGTATTCTTGATTTTTCTTTTCCTTTTGTTCCATTGTTTCTTGTGTCATAATAATTCCTCTTTTCTAAACATTCATATCTGCTTACACAGCTACTACATTTTTTGCATATGATTTGCATAAAAATACAATGCTCCCACTGCTTTCCCCAATGCCATAAAAAATAACATCCAACTTAGACCTTCCTTAATTCCAAAACGCCGAAACATAATAGGAAACGTATTTAGGATTTCTGCCAATGCCACAGCAAGACATCCTGTAAAAATACCAGCAGACAAACCAAATGCAATTACTAACCAAATTCCAAAAGGTATTTGAACAGAAAACAGTGACAAAATATTTCCAGCTACTCCTCCTAAAATAACTGCATTTTCATAAACAATAATATCTGCTGCTGTACGACTTTTTCCAATAATACGAGGCACAACCCCTATGGAAATAATAAAACTAAATACGCCAGCAGAAATTGCTGAACCACTTGCTAGACCAATAAACCCCAAAAATATCTGTTTAATCCACATCATTGCTGGTTCCTTTTCTTCCACAGTTTTCTATAAATGTGGTATCCACATCTTTTTCATAAGTGCGCATTTCCACTTGAATAGGTGTTGGATCATGGGTAATTTTTTTGTGTCCCACATGGTTAAAAAATATCATAATCCCTAGAAAAAGCCCAATAGAATAACATATTTCTAGTACTGTAAATCCATTTGATTCTGTTCCCATAACTTGTTGATAGAAATCTGCGAATACTTCCCCTACTCCAACATCATTATTAAAAGTCATAATGGTAAATGCAGATCCAAAAAAAATCAATAGACACAAAATAGCTGTTTTTAAATATAAAAGCCATTTAGGTTCTTGTTTCGGTTCATACTCAATAATAAAATCTTTTTCTCCAATATTTTGTACTTCTATATTTGGAAATTCTTTTCCAATCAGTTCAATAATTTTTAGTACAGAAAAAACTTCTACTTGCTTTTTCTTTTTCCTTTGATTTACAGGGATATGAAAGGTATATATTTTCATCTGTTTTAGTTTATTAAGCAAAGGTCGATTTGTAGAAGTTATTTTTGCAATGTCTTTTAAAACCACAGAAGGTTCTCTCACCAACACATTCTGCTCAATTTTTAAATATACAGTGTCTGTACTTGATGCCATAATTTCCTCCCTTCTATGTGATTCATAAAAATAAAATTGATTCTTTTATCTGTTGTTTGTACTATTTTCCAATAGTTTACAGACTAAGCTCAATCCATAAAATCAATTCATCCATTTTTCCTTTTATGTGTAGGTTACATCATTTGCATAAGGTTTAAAGGCTTCTGTTGCATTCTCCTGTTGCGAATTTGAATTTTTTACCAATGTACCCTCTGTCACCGTCGTTTGTTTTTCCACATAATTAACATAATAGAAAATGCCTCCTACAATGGTGAGAATCACAATTGCCAGAAGACATATCCGATAAATTGTGCTATGATTCATACTCTCACTTCCTTTTCCATCTATGGAAGTAGTATGCCATCATAACCAAAATTTATACATTTTAAATTTTTAAAAGTAAAATTTTTACAATTTTTATTATATATTTGCTTACTATCACGCTCCTAGCAAAATCTTATTAGAGATTTGCTCGATTTCTCATACCCAGTAAAATCTTTTTTTCTAATCTGCTCACTTGTACTTGACTAATCCCTAATTCTTCTGCCACCTGAGTTTGAGTTTTATCCCTAAAATATCTAAGTACTATAAGATGACGTTCTGTATCACCAAGTTCTGATAAAAGTTGTTCTAACAACATATGATTTAATAGAACTTCATGTCCATCTTTTTCTTGAGGTAATCTGTCTGCTAAACAAGATTCCTTTCCATCATTGGGAGTATATGTTTTATAAATAGATTCCACTTCACCATTTGCTTCTAATGCCATAACAATTTCTTCCTTTGGAATTCCTGTTTCCTGTGAAAGTTCTTGTAAATTAGGTTCTCTTCCTAAACTCGTCTGCAATTTTTCTCTTGCTAACTTTGTCTTTGCTCCATTTTCTTTTAAACTGCGGCTCACTTTAATCATACCATCATCCCGCAAAAAACGTTTGATTTCTCCCGTTATCATAGGTACTGCATAAGTAGAAAATTTTACATCAAAAGATATATCAAAGTTATCAATTGCCTTCATTAGTCCAATGCTTCCTACTTGAAATAAATCTTCTAAATCGTATCCACGATTGGCAAATCTCCGCACAATGCTCCATATTAATCCCATATTATTCTGTATCATAGCATCTCTTGCCGATTTATTTCCTTGCCGAGCTTCCAACAATAATTTTCTTATTTGCTCATCTTTTTTTATTAACAATTTTTCATTACTTTCTTGTTCTATCCTTTGTTTTTCTCTATTAATATCTTCCTCCTTATCTGCTTGCATTTGCTTTTTCACTCTCTCACCCTCCTTATTTTCTTTCATAGAAAAATATAAATTTACTTTTTCTATTTATCCTTCTCCTATCGTTTTACGCATCGTAACACAAGTTCCTTTCCAGAGTTCTGAAACAACTTCCACTTCATCCATAAATGCTTCCATAAAAGCAAATCCCATTCCAGAACGTTCTAATTCTGGTTTTGTGGTAAATAAAGGTTCCATTGCCTGCTGAATATCTCTAATTCCTTTTCCTGTATCTGTAATAGAAATTTCTACTTGTTTTCCTACAATGCTACACTGTATCCAAATTCTACCTTCTTTCTGTTCATATCCATGAATAATACAATTGGTTACTGCCTCACTAACTGCAGTTTTAATATCTGCAAGTTCATCTATTGTTGGATTTAGCTCTGTTACAAATGCCCCCACTGCTACTCTTGCAAACCCTTCATTAATAGAGTTAGCCAAAAATTCCATTTTCATCTCATTTACTAACTGTTCCATATAATCCTCCTTGTAATTTCTTACTCTACTTCTATAATTTTCTTTAACCCAGACAACTTAAAAATCCTTTCTATTTGTTCATTTAAATGTATTGCTTTTACATAACCACCAGAAAAGCGTACATTCTTACATCTTCCAATAATCACACCAATTCCAGAACTATCCATAAACTGTGTATCTGAAAAATCAAATACAAGACTACGTACTGGATATTTCATAATCAATCCATCTGCCTGTTCTTTTAGAAATTCTGCTTGATGATGGTCTAATTCTTCTGGCATTTTTAAAATTAGGCATCCATATTCCTTTTCAAATTTATGTTCCATAATTTTTACCAAGCCTCAAAAGAAAATGTGAACATTTTCTTTTGAGGCGCAAACACAAAGGGTGAAAAATATGTGTTTGCATTTTATCCTTTCTTATTTTTTCTTTCACCCTTTCCTTCTTTTCAATCTTTCCTAATAAAAGAAATAGAGTAGGGAAGATTCTTCTTTTTCTACTCGCTGCGCGCCGGGCACAATTGCGAAGCAATATCTACCGCTTGTGCGAGTGCGCATAATATTTTATTCTATAGGAAAGATATACACTTTAACACTTCACAGTAAAAATGTCTTTCCTATAGAAATAGCAAAAGACGCCATCTAACCCATGACGTCTTTTGTATCTTTCTGTTCCTATAATCCTTAAGGTTGTTGTTCTAGCTCATTTAAAAACTGTTGTGATCTTCTTGCTCGTGATGTTCCTGGATGCAACTCTACCATTCGCTGAAAATATTTTTTTGCATTCTCCATATCACCTAACTGACGATACGATTGACCAAGATAATAAATTGCATAGCCATCATTATAATCTTCCTCTACCTGTACAACTTTTTCTAATCCTTGTACTGCCTCAGCATAACGCTGACCATTGTAATCTTGTTCTGCCTGAGTATATACTACAGCAATATATTGCTCATTTACTTGAGTATTTAAGTTATTATAAATTGCCAATATCTGCTCTCCTAGCAACTTAGCATCTACATTACCAATCATATCTCCTGCGCCTTGAACATTTTGTTGTGCAAACGCATCATATGTCACAATTAACTTTTCATAATTTTCTATAATCTTTTGTGAATTCTCAGAAGCCTTTTTCTGATCCTCAATTTTCTTGTTCAATTCCTCAATTTTGTTTTCTAAACTTTTTATTTCTTGATTTCGGCTAGTCAAAGAATTGTTGGCTTCTAACTCTGCTTGTTTGGACTTAGATACCGCATTTTGTCTAATACTTGGAATTACCAAGAAACAAGTAATTAAGACGCCAATAACTACACCAATAATCAAATTTAAAATTGTCATAATCGCTGAATTGTCTTTGTAATTTGTAGGTTGAATAATGGTATCGTTTCCGCTCTGATAAGAAGCTGCCTTTTTCTCTTTTTCCTTACGTGCACTTTTTTCAGAATGAGATTCCTTGCGCAAATGCCTATTTAATTCCTGCTGATAGCGCAGAGTGGTAACATTATTGGTATCAATTTCGGCTGCTGTGCGAAGTTCTTTTTTGGCTAATTCATATTTTCCATTTTCTATATATAAAAGTGCTAAAAGCTGATGTCCCTTCACCATTGTAGGATTCATAGATAGAACTTTTTTTAACTGTATAATTGCGAGATCTTTACTTCCTTGCCGACAATACTGCAATGCCTGATTATATTTCTTTATCGTTTGATTTACATTACTTAACTTAGAACGATTCGATTGGATTTCTTCTAAATATCGCTCCGCAGGGTTTTCTTCTGGTGACAGACTTCGGCTAATCACCCATTCACTTAGGGCGTCTACTACTTCTCCCATTTCATAATATATTAATCCCAACAAATTTCTTGCCTGCGTATTTCCTTTATCATAGCGCAAACTCTTTCGCAGAGACTGAATTGCACCAGATAAATCGCGCACTTTTGCCTTTTCTAATCCATCATTATACAATGAATTAGACAAATATATAATTTTATTATAAGAATCCATATATTCCCTTCCTTATTTAAAACTTAAGATTGACTATCGTTG
Organism: uncultured Lachnospiraceae bacterium; assembly: GCA_910586005.1. Taxonomy (GTDB): domain Bacteria; phylum Bacillota; class Clostridia; order Lachnospirales; family Lachnospiraceae; genus Petralouisia. The sequence continues at coordinate 60,076 of CAJUHG010000003.1, forward strand.
CCTTTTGGCTTCTTTTAAAATTTCTTGCATAATATCTGTCATATCAATCAAATCTCGGTCATATATAGCTTCCTCAGCTTCTTCCACTTCTAAACTGGGTTTAAATTTTTTTAATTCTTCTTCAAAATTAATCATTCCGCATACCTCCTGCAATTCGTTCCAATTCTCCAATCAGATACAGTGACCCTGCACAAAATAATTTTTGTTCTGGCTTTTTAACTTTTTGTGCTAATAAAAATGCATCTTTTATATTTTCTACTCCTATAATCTTTATTGTCTGTCCTTTCTGTTTTGCAATATTTTGAAATACCTCTGTAAGTGTATCATATCTAATTCCTCGTACATTAGGAACAGATGTTATTATAATTTCCTCCCAGTTCCCTGTTGCAAGTAATCGCTCTGCAACATGAATATAATCCTTCTCCTTTACCATAGAAAACAGCAAAACAGCAGAGACCTTTGTAATCTGCTCCACTGCTTCTAAAAATTTATCAATTCCTGCTAAGTTATGTGCTCCATCTAAATACACATTTGGATACACTTCCTGCATCCTACCTTTCCAGTTTACATTCGCTATCCCACATATAATTGCCTTATTTGAAATTCCTTCTGTTTTTGATAGAAACTTCAAGGCTTGTAGTGCTAAGGCTGCATTCTGTACCTGATAAGGTGCTCCAAAAGGAATGAAAACTTCAGTAACATCATACCCAGAATCATAAGAAAAAGCAATCTTTTTTCCTGTGTTTAATAAAATTTTAATTTTCTTAGGATTTACTGAATCATATGGGCAATTCAGACTATTAGCTCTCTTTATAATTACTGTCTCTACCTCTGGTATTGATGCATCATATACTACTGGTATTCCTTTTTTTAAAATTCCAGCTTTTTCTAATGCAATTTTCTCCAAGGTATCTCCTAAAATTTCTGTATGTTCTAAGCTAATAGATGTAAGTATAGTAAGAATAGGATGTTCTACCACATTTGTAGCGTCTAACCTTCCTCCTAATCCAGTTTCTAACACCACATATTCTACTTGGTTATGTGCAAAAATTACCATGCCTATTGCAAAAACATATTCAAAAAACGTTGGATGTGGCAATCCTTTCTGCCTTATTTCTTCCACAGCCTGAGCAACTTGCCTTTCAGCCCATATAAATTCTTGTCGTTCACAGGATTTCCCATTTAAAGCAAAACGTTCTTCTAGATATACCAGATGAGGAGAGGTAAACAATCCTGTTTTTTTTCCTGCTGTTCTTAATACACTTTCTATATATGCACAGACACTTCCCTTTCCATTACTACCTGCTACATGAATTACCTTAAATTTATCTTGTGGATTTCCCAACTGTCTTAAAAATTCTCTAGTATGTTCCAAAGTATTTTTACTTGTAAATTTGGGAATTTCCAAAATTCCCTTTACCGTTTCCTCATAAGTCTTTCTCATTTATTGTCACCTTCTTTACACTTTCCCCATTATAATATAGTAGAGTGTTGAAATCCAGAGTAATTTGTACAAATTATAGAAATTTCGTGTGACAAATTATTACAAAAAAATTTATATTTAAGGAATTAATACCCATCTTACTTTTTAATATTTTCTAATTCAATCCACCACCACAAGCAGTAGCATGGAATTTGAATCGTTACAAGCAGCGAGGGTATTCACCTACCTTCTCTTTTGTTTCATTCTAAATAAATACCATTTGCACTTAGAACTACTGTTTGCAAGAATAAAAATATCTCAAATGCTAGGTAATCTATTACTTACCATTTAGCATTTGAGATGTTTTTTGATTATTCTTACAATTATATTAGACAAAAAGGAACTATGCCCTTTAGGCAGCACAATATAAGTATGCAGCCTTTTCCTAAGGGATAAGGATTGAATAATAAATTCATAGCCATCATAGGATTTCCTATCTGATATAAACTTTGGCAAATGTAGGGAATGTAACTCTAAGTTCATAGCAAATCCCTCGCCTTAGTCTGTTCTAAATAAATGTCACTGATACTTGTTTAGAACCGTTACTCGCGGGAATAAAATAAATTTTCTAATTCCTCAATTATTACCAAAACTAAATAGCACACATAACTATCTTATCCAATTATCCTATATTACCAAAATTAAATAGCACACATAACTATCTTATCCAATTGTCTTACAAACTCCAGTTTTTCTTGTTCTTCTTTTACTTGAATTTCTAAATCATCAATTCCTACTTTTACACCAGGATATACATGACCAACTACCTTAATACTTGCACCTCTTGCTTGTTCTATCTGATTCTCCAACTTTTCTAATTCTGCTGTGTCCTCAGCTAATAGTGCCGTGTCTCGTATTTTCACACGTAAGAGGTCTGTTCTTCTAGGATCATTTTTCACATCTTTCAGAATCTTTAGACCTCCCTCAATCTTTTCAAGGTTGGCTTTCTCCACTTGTATCTTATTCTTTAGGATTTTAATTCTACGTCTTACAGATGCATCATTTCCTATTTTTACATGTGTTTTAACTTCTCCATCACTACCTAATGTATTCACTACAATTCCTTGAATTGCACCTACTTCACCACCAACAATACTTGCCTTTTTTCCATCTAGTACAATATTTTCTCCACAAGATACTTGGCAATTTAGGAATACATCTGCCTGAATACAACCATTTGCATGAACTCTGGTATATTCAAAAAACTTTGCAGAAATATTTCCTCTGGTACTAATAACTGCCCTAGAAGCGCCCATAACACCACTTCTAAGAACAATATCCTTTCCAGCTTCAATCGTAGCACCTTCCACAACACCATCAATCGTTATTGTTCCTGTTGCTTTCACTGTTACACCACTATAAACTGCTCCATGCACAATTACATCTCCACGAAAATCAATATTTCCAATGGATAAATCTACATCTCCATAAATCTCATAAACCGGCAAAATAGTGATACGCTCATTCTTCATCTCAATTTTGCCATCCAAGAGTGATTTATAGCTAAGACCATCTTCTGAACGTTCAAACCCTTTTCCGCGCAAAGGAACTAAATCTCTGCCACGCTTTGCAAATATAGGTTTGCCTTTCAGATTCATGCCATCTACACCTGGAACTGCCTTATGATATACCGCAATTTCTTGCCCTTCTGTAACAATCTCTACCATTTTAATACTCCAATAATCTACAGAGCCATCAGGAAGTACTTTTGGTTTCTTACTGAAAGTTACATCAAATTTATATTCATAATAGCCATCAATACCATCTTTGGAAACGTCTCCTTGAGCAATAAGCACTTCACGATTATAAATTGGATTTTCTAATAATTCTTGAATTCTATCTTCTTGAACCCCATATATCACACCGCTTTTTTGTAACGCTTCATCTATATCACGCCTGGTATAGCTTTCCATTATGGGATTTGGCAGGTAAAGATATGCCTGCATAAAGTCATGACTGACTCGCACCTGTGGTTCTTTTTGAATTAAAGTTGCCATTACAGATTCCCCCCTTGTCTGGAATTTCTGTCAAAATATCGCTATATATACTATAGTACCAATTTTTATGTCTCTTTTCAACATGTTTATGTAAATTTAAGAATTTTTGTTTTACTTTAACCTCATCAAGGAAGTCCCCCGCTTCCATGTCGCAGAGACATAAACGGCGAGTGAGGAGCGACGGCGTGCTTGCTCGCTCGTAAGAGATCCGAGCGCCCCGCGCCCCCAAACGCAATCTCACATAATATAACACTTAGGGCTACAGGAAGACAAAGTGAGGATCTTTATACAAATAAATTAATGATGCATTTGTGCTAAACGTTCCTCTACCTGTGTCATCATCTGCTCATATTTGGCAAGTTTTTCTTTTTCTTCTTGTACTTTTGCGGCTGGTGCCTTGTTTACAAATTTTTCATTTGAAAGCATTCCCTTAGAACGAGAAAGTTCCTTTTCTAAACGTTCCTTTTCTTTTAGAAGACGTTCTTTTTCTTTTTCAAAATCTACTAAATCCTCTAATGGCAAATATATCACTGCACCTGGAATTACAACAGAAACAGCATCCTCTCCTATTCCTGTGTGATCTGATTGTACAAAAATCTCACTAGCACTTGCAAGAAGGCTATAAGCTCCTTTCATAGTTTCAAAAGTATTTTGTAAAGTTCTATCTTCTGTTACAATAAAAATCTTTGCCTTCTTACTAGGAGGAACTTCCATATCTGTTCTAGTATTTCTAATACCTTTTACTAAGTCTTTCAAATGTTCTATTGCTTCTTCCTCTTTAAAATGCCATTCCTCTTTGTATTCAGGCCAATGAGAAAGCATAATCGTTTCTTCTTCCTCTTGCAAAGTACAAAAAATTTCTTCTGTAATAAAAGGCATATATGGATGTAGTAATTTCAAAGCTTGAATTAAAACTGTTTTTAGAGTCCACATTGCTACCTTTGCCGATTCTGGATTTTCTTCTCTCTTAAAGGTTCTGGTCTTGGCAATTTCAATGTACCAATCACAAAATTCATCCCAAATAAAATCATACACTTTTTGAACTGCAATCCCAAGTTCAAATTTATCCATATTTTCTGTTACTTCTGCTGCTAAAGTATTTACTTTTGATAAAATCCATTTATCTTCTATGGCAAGCTCTGCGTATAATGGTACATCTAATTTCCCATTATCTATATTCATCATAATAAAACGTGATGCATTCCATATTTTATTTGCAAAATTTCTAGAAGCCTCTACACGTTCCCAATAAAAACGCATATCATTTCCAGGCGCATTTCCAGTTATCAAAGTTAAACGTAAAGCATCTGCCCCATATTTCTCAATTACTTCCAAAGGATCAATCCCATTTCCAAGAGATTTACTCATCTTTCTTCCTTGAGAATCTCTTATTAAACCATGAAACAATACTGTTCGAAAAGGTTCTTCTCCCATCTGCTCAAATCCTGAAAAAATCATACGAATAACCCAAAAGAAAATAATATCATACCCTGTTACCAAAACATCATTTGGGTAAAAATAATCTAAATCCTCTGTTTTCTCTGGCCATCCTAATGTTGAAAATGGCCACAATGCAGAAGAAAACCAAGTATCTAAAGTATCTTCATCTTGAACCATATGTGTACAACCACATTTTGGACACTTCTCAGGATTCTCTCGAGCCACAACAAATTCCTTACACTCTGTACAATAATATGCTGGAATCCTATGCCCCCACCAAAGTTGTCTAGAAATACACCAGTCACGAATATTATCTGTCCAGTTAAAATAAATTTTTTCCATACGCTCTGGAAGCAAAGTAATTGTACCTTTTTTTACTGCTTCTACTGCTGGTTGAATCAATTCATCCATTTTTACAAACCACTGTTGTTTTACCATAGGTTCCACTGTAGTTTTGCAGCGGTCATGTGTTCCAACATTATGAGAATGTGGAACCACTTTTACTAAAAGACCTTGTTCCTCTAATTCCTGTACCATCATCTTTCGAGCTTCATATCTGTCCATACCTTTGTATTTGCCACCATTTTCATTGATTGTGGCATCATCATTTAATACATTAATCTCTGGTAGATTATGACGCTTTCCAACTTCAAAGTCATTTGGATCATGTGCTGGTGTAATCTTTACACATCCAGTCCCAAATTCCTTATCTACATAATGGTCTGCCACCACAGGAATCTCTCTTCCCACCAAAGGCAATATTAATGTCTTACCAATAATATCCTGATAACGCTCATCCTCTGGATTCACTGCCACGGCTGTATCTCCTAACAAAGTCTCTGGTCTAGTGGTAGCTATTTCTACAAATCTTCCCTCTTCTCCTTTTACTGGATAATTAATATGCCAAAAAAATCCCTCTTGTTCCTCATGTTCCACTTCTGCATCTGAAATAGAAGTTTTACAGATTGGACACCAATTGACAATCCTAGAACCTTTGTATATTAATCCTTTCTCATATAATTTAATAAATACTTCCTGAACTGCATGAGAACACCCTTCATCCAATGTGAAACGTTCTCTATCCCAATCTGCAGAAGAACCTAATTTCTTTAATTGCTTAATAATACGTCCACCATATTCCTTTTTCCAATCCCATACTTTTTCTAGAAATCCTTCTCTACCTAAATCTTTTTTATCAATTCCTTGTTCTTTTAAAGATTCAATCACCTTAACTTCAGTAGAAATAGAAGCATGGTCTGTTCCAGGTTGCCATAGAGCATTATATCCTTGCATACGTTTGTAACGAATTAAAATGTCTTGCATAGTATTATCTAGTGCATGCCCCATATGAAGCTGTCCTGTAATATTAGGGGGTGGCATTACAATTGTAAAAGGTTTTTTACTTCGATCCACTTCTGCATGAAAATATTTATTCTCTTCCCATTTCTGATAAAGACGATCCTCTATAGATTTAGGATTATATGTCTTTTCCAATTCTTTATTCATAATTATCCTCCTTCTTGCAAGTCCACATCATATTTTTTATCTTATAGCCGCACCGCGTGTGGTCATATAACGCTATTTTCCTCTTGCATGTTTACGCATCATATTTTTATTTTATTAAGAAAGACATACACTTTAATCCTTTACTCTTTCCTAATAAAACAATAGAAAGCACACTATGCGAACTTTCTATTGTCATAAATAAAAAAATGCCCTTTACCAAAATACGGCAAAGGGCGTAGGAACGCGGTACCACCTTTTTTCATGTCTAGCACAATGACATATCTTATGATCCTATAACGAGGATTAATCGGGAAAACTTACTATGAAAAAGTATCTACACTTCCTTCAGTCCTCCAGTTCAAAAGCTACCTTCCACAGAAATTTCTTCAAGCAACCTTTCAGCCAATGAGTTACTCTCTCTGACAAGTGTCTCTGTGTACTCCTCTTTCTCATTACCTTTACATTTGATTGAGTTTCTCCCAATACATCTTTTGCTCATTTTATAAGTAAAGTAGTAAATTGTCAAGTGGTTTAATTTAACAACTTAATAATATTTTCATAAACAGTTGTTCGAGCTTGCTTTTTCTGTATTTGTGGAAATATATTTTGATGAGTTAAATATAATCCATAAGCCACAAATTGAGAAAGAATTGCACTCCACACTTTATAAGAATCTGTCTCTTGTACTAACCCTTTGTTGGTTGCTAGTTCCAAAACCTTTGTGGTGAGATGCTTTACAGAATCACAATTTCTTTTATATTTTTTTACTACTTCTAACAATCCATTTCCAGTAATTGTACTATCTCTTAAAATTTTTTCCATCAGAGCAAAACCACCATATTTTTCATTGGATGCTTCCATCATATCCAATCCTTTAAATATAATCTCCTGAAAACTTTGCCCCTTTTCAATCAAATTGATAATAATGGCAAAATGTCTTGTTGCCTCATATCGAATCGCACCAATAATAATCTCTTCTTTGGTAGCAAAATATTCATAAGCAGTCCCTTTTCCAATCCCAGCCTTTGCTGTTATCTCAGCTACTTTTAATGTACTAAGTTCTCTGCCAGAAGCAAATAAATCTAATACGGCTTCATACATTGCCTTTACTTTGGGCGGATATAAATCTTCTATTTCTAACCATAATAAAGAAGATTTATCTTTCTTTTTCTCATCTTGAGAAAAAGAATTCTTGTTTCTTTTCTCATTTCCCATCAGATTTCTTCCTCTACCATACTTCTATTACTATAAAATAAATCATAAATGCAAGGTACTACAACCAAAGTCATTAACGTTCCATATATCATACCTCCTATGGTTACAACTGCCATAGGTCTTGACATATCTGAGCCCATATCATTTCCAAATGCTGTTGTAGACATAGCTAGTATCGTAGTCATAGCAGTCATTAAAATAGGGCGCAAACGTGTTTTTCCAGCTATTACAATGGCTTGTTTTTTATCCATTCCCTCTCGTCGAAGCTGATTGATATACTCTACCATAACAATACCATTATTTACAATAATACCTACCAGCATAACAAATCCAATCATAGCTATAATACTGATTTCACTATTTGTTAAAAATAGTGCCAAAAATCCTCCTGTTAATGCCAAAGGAATTGTAAATAGAATAATAAAGGGGGCTTTTAAGGACTGGAATTGTGCAACCATAATTAAATAGATAAACGCAACTGCCAATATTAACATTAACATTAACTGTTCCATTGCCTCATTGATTGTCTCATTTTCCCCTGTCATTTCTATGGAATATCCTTCTGGAAGCTCAAAATCTGCAATAGCTTTATTCACTTCATCTCCTACTAAACCTACATTGTAACCCTCTCCAATTCCAGCAGATACTGTTACATATCGTTCCTGTCCATCACGTGTAATAGAGGTAAGACTTTCTAATTGTTCAAATTTTGCTACCTCCGCAATAGAAATTTCCTTTTCTTCTCCGCTCTCTTTGTCTGTATAAGTAAAAGTAAGATTTTTCAAAGATTTTATAGAAGCTTCACTTTGTTCCACACTTTCTAAATATACATCATAATCTTTAATATCTGTAGAAATTGTTCCATCTGAAACATCATTTTCCATCTGTTCATATACAATCTGATAAATCTGTGCCACAGTCATACCATATTGAGCAGCTTTTTCCTTATCTACTACAATTCTAAATTCATGTTCTGTTTCTTCCATTCCATCTGAAACATCTATGGTACCTTCTACTTGCCCTACAATTTCTGATACTTCTTTGGCAATTTCTTGCAATCTATCTAAGTCGCGCCCTTTGATTCTTATAGAAAGTCCTTCTCCTGCTAACGCTCCCATGTCCATATTAGAACTGCTGATATTGATTTCTCCCTCCATATCTTTTGTTAAATCTGTAATTTGTTTTGCAATTTCATCATTGGTAAGTTCTTTGTCCTCTTTTAAAATAATATACAAACTAATGTTATTTCCACTGCCGCTTCCACCCATCATACTAGTGGCAATGCCACCGCCACCTGCCATAGCACCTACAGATTCCACATCTGCAATTGTCTGAATTTTTTCTGTCACTTCATCTGCTAATTTACATACATCTTCAAACTTACCTTCTTCTGGGGGTGTAATCTCTACAGACATCTGTGTACTTTCCATATCTGGCATAAATGCAGTTCCTTTTGAAGTAGCAGCTTTGATACTCACTACCAAAAGTGCTATCATTACTAAAAGTACTAATGGTTTAAAACGAAGCAATCTCTCAAGAATTGAACCATATCCTTCTTGAAATTTATCAAACCACGGATGCTTCCTATCTTTCGTTTTTTTCAGCATATTAGATCCCATCATAGGCACAAAAGTCAAAGCGATAATTAAACTAGCAAGCAATGCATAGGCAATCGTAAGTCCCATATCTACAAAAAGTTGTCTTGTAATACCTTCTGTAAATACAATTGGTGCGAATACACATACAGTAGTTAATGTAGACGCAGTAATTGCTCCACTTACTTGTTTCGCTCCTTCTACGGCTGCTTTTCTAGAAGAAAATCCTTCATTTCTCATACGGTAAATATTTTCAATTACAACAATGGAATTATCTACCAACATACCAATTCCAAGCGCAAGACCTGACAAGGAAATCATATTTAAAGTAACGCCACTAAAATACATCAATACTACTGCAAAAACAACAGAAATTGGAATAGATACTGCAATTACTAATGTTGGCCGGATATCTTTTAAAAATAAAAGTAAAATAATAATAGCAAGAATTGCACCAAAAATCATATTATTTAATACAGAATCCACAATCATATCTATATAGACACCTTGGTCCATTAACACAGATACTTCTAAGTTCTCATTATTTTTCTTCAGGCTATCAATTTTCTGATAAATTCGCTTGGTCACATCTCCAGTAGAATACCCCGTCTGCTTTTCTATAGACAGCATAACCCCTGGCTGACCATTTAATTTTGCATAAGATTCTGAAGAATTATCTACAACAGCAATGTCAGCAACATCTGACATATGTATAACCTCTATACCATCCATGCCAAGGTCCATTAAAACCATATTTTTTAGGGCTTCTACACTGTCTACAGCATCGCCTACACGCACCATATACCGTTCCCCTTCATCTGTCACATAACCTGCAGGCATGGAAAAATTCTGAGCTGTCAGGAGATTCGTTAAGGTTTCCATAGTAAGAATATTGTTTAAATCAGCAGCATCATATGCTTCTTTTTTCTGTTCCTCAAATGTTTCTTTTGATTCCTTTAACTTTTCTTCCCCACTTGCAAGCTGTGCAGAAGCACTTCCCATTTCAACAGAACCTGTTATTTGATTTTGATTTAGAGTTGCAAGAGTATCATTGATTGTAGTTTTTCCTTCTGCAACACTTTGCAATCCTGCCTCAATAGCAGTAATTCCTTCATTAATTTGATTTAATCCTTGTTCTGCCTGTGCAAGTGACGTGGAAATATAATTCATCAGTTGTTCATCTGTAGAATCTCCTGTTATTGTACTTCCCTCTTGAGTCGCTAGTTGTGTCTTTATTTGGGTAAGTCCTCCCTCCACTTGTTCCAATTGGGACTGTAATTCTTCCAATTTTACTTGCATTTGCTCTTGTTGTGCTCGCATTTGTTCTTGTTGCGCTTGCATTTGTTCTTGTTGCGCCTGCATTTGTTCTAGTTCTTCTTGCATTTGCTGCTGTTGCTCTGGTGGTAACGCTTGTATCTGTTCTAACTGTTCTTGAAGTTTTTCTGCCTGTTCCTGAAGTTTTTTAGATTGACTTTCTAATTGCTTCATTTGCTCTTGCAACATTGCAATGCCTTCCTTTAATTTTCCTTTTGATTCAATTAAAGTCTGAACTTGCCCTTGTAATTCTCTTAATCCTGTAATACCATTTTCTGTTTGGGTTTTTGTTTCCTGCAATTCTGCTAACTTATTATTTAAATCAGTTTCTGTTTGAAATAACTCAATTTTTTTGTCATTTAATTGATTTTGTGCATCACTAATTTGATTCGCCATTTCTGTCTGACCACTACTTAATTCATTTTTTCCACTACTAATTTCATGTTCAGCAGAACTTAATTCTTCTTCTGCATCAGAAAATTTTTCATCTAAAGAAGCTGTAATTTTTTCATTGATTGCATCAATCTTTTTCTGATTTAAAGTCACCTGTATAGATTCTTCTATCAACCCTGTTCCTGTTACAGAAGCAACGCCTTCCACACTTTCAATTTCTGGAATTAAATCTGAATCTGTAAAATCACTAATTTCCAAGCTATCCATGCCCTCTACTTCCACTGCTGTAATCATAATGGGCATCATGTCAGGATTTAATTTCATAATAATGGGATTTCCCACTGTATCTGGCCAATAACCACTAATTTGATCCAAACTTTCCCGCATTTCTACAGTAACAGAATCCATATTAGCAGTTTGCTCAAATTCCAAAATTACCATAGACATATTATTAGAAGAATTTGAACTAATATTTTTAATATTTGAAGTACTTGCCATTGCTGCTTCTATCGGTTGAGTCACCGTATTTTCCACCTGTTCTGGGCTCGCGCCTGGATATGTAGTAACAACAATTGCATAGGGTAAATTCATACTTGGAAGTAAATCTGTGCTCATCTTGCTCAAAGATACTACTCCAAGAATAATTACCAATACAATTCCCACCATAACGGTGTAGGGTTTTTTCACACTGAATTTTGACAGCATGTTCTTATCCTCCTATTAATTCAATTTCCGACCGACTGGTCAGTTTTAGATTTATTATAATCATCCATGCAAGGAATTACAATGAAAAAAGTATAAATTTTTTCTAAATAGATTATAGTATATTATACTATTATTTTGTTTGTATAAAAATTCAAGAACATCTTTCTTGTTCTTGCAACAGGGCACAAGCCATGCAAAGCATGCTTTCTATTGTTTGATAAGACAAGTTTAATAATTCCTGTTCCTAAAAAAATACAAAAAATTTGCCTCTGTATTCGTTTTTATACATACAAATCATTGAAAAAATATACAAAAATTGGTACATTATATATAACACCGAAATTACTTAAAGGAGGATTTTATAATATGGGAAGAAATATGCAAGGTTTTGGCATGATGATTAGCAAATTAAAAAAGAACCCAAAGAAAATTGTTTTTACAGAGGGAAGTGATCCACGTATTTTAGAAGCAGCTTCACGATTACTAGCTTCTTATTTTCTGACTCCTCTTCTAGTTGGCAAAAGAGATGAAGTAGAAGAATCTGCAGAAGAGCATGGTTACAATATTCGCGGAGCAGAAATTATTGATCCTGAAAATTTTGAAGATTTAGATAAAATGGTGGATGCTTTATGTGAACTTAGAAAGAGCAAAAATTTACAGCCTGAAAGAGCTCGTGAGGTTTTAAAACAGGGAAATTATTTTGGAACCATGTTAGTAAAAATGGGATATGCAGATTGTCTTTTAGGTGGTGCTACCTATACTACTGCAGACACGATTCGTCCTGCACTTCAATTAATAAAGACAAGTCCTGGACATAATATTGTATCTTCTTGTTTCATTCTAGTACGTCCTTCTGCTACTGGTGAAAATGAAGTACTTGCAATGGCAGACTGTGCCATCAACATCAAACCAACAGAAGACGAACTTGTAGATATCGCTATTGAAGCTGCAAATTGTGGACAACTCTTTGGCATTGACCCTAAGATTGCATTCTTAAGTTATTCTACACTTGGTTCTGGAAAAGGAGATGATGTAGATAAAATGCATAATGCTGCATTAAAGGCAAAAGCCAAAAGACCCGATTTGCCTATTTCTGGTGAAATGCAATTTGATGCTGCTGTTTCTCCTCGTGTTGCACGTACAAAATGCCCTGATGACGAGGTAGCAGGCCATGCAAATGTATTTATATTCCCAGATATCAATGCTGGAAATATCGGTTACAAAATTGCACAGCGTATGGGTAATTTTGATGCTTATGGTCCTATTCTTCTAGGTTTAAATTCACCTATTAACGACTTATCTAGAGGTTGTACAGCAGATGAAGTATATTCTATGGCTATTATCACTGCTGCTCTTGCAGAGGATGGGGAGGCTTAAAAGAACCAGAAAACTCTTTATCACCTATCATGAAACTATTAAGGAATTCAAACTATAAGATATTATACTTCTGTTAGAAGAAAACATTAGTTCCGCCAAGATAATTTTATTAAAACTCACATCGTGGGATTTTTAGTAAGTGAAAAATATCTTATAGTTTATTTCCTTGATCAAATAGCTTTTCTCTATAAAAATGATTTTCTCATAGTAAGAATCATCTATTTTTTATATATGCTTATTCTATTTAAGTAACAAAAAATTCTTACTCTAAAATGCTTCCTACCTTTACCACAGCTCTAGGTAATGCATCTTTTGCATTTTTCCAAGGTTCTTCTTTATAGCGGTAATCATTTTTGCGAACAAACCATTCTACATCATCTCTTACTCGTTTAAAGTTTTCAAGATAAATTTCATTAAGCTTTCTTAAAAACTCCTCCAGATACTTTTTATTCAGATATCTTGGTGCATGAGAAAATAAAATTCCATAATGTTTTGTACAAAATCCTTTGGATTCTCCAAAAAGTTTGCGAAAATCCTCTTCTCTCTCATACAAATAAAAAATTGTCATAATATAACTTTCAAAAGTTTGATTGATATAATCACATACAAAACATTCCTTTTCTAAACTTTCAATATAATCTATAATAGGAGATACTGGCTTTGTATTTTTCTTAAATAGAGAATTTGGAGATGGCAAAGGTGCTTTCACTGCTTTTTCTAACTCTTGTATTGTTTTATCCATATGAGTTTTTAATATAAGGGCTAATCCTAACTTATTAGGATATATATATAAATCTCTCAAATGTTTCTGGCAAAATCCTTGTTTATCTGTCTGTTCCCGAATATCCTCTTCCATATAACTTGCTCCAGAACCTATGGTATAATTAATGGCATTTTCTTCTAGTTTTTGATACATGGCACAAACAGGGCATTCACAATCTTGGTGAAATGCATCTTGAATTGGAATTGTGTATAATTTTTCTTTCATTTTATATTCGCTACTTAAAATATAAGCAAATAATGGTTGTCTTTGGATATTTTATCTAGTAGCTTCTCCTTTCTTTTTTGAATGGTTTTTATATAATATTACTTAATATCAATGAAATGCCTGATAATATTAACATAAGAATTACTGCTTTTCTCACTAACTTTTCACTACAGCACTTTGACAAAAACATTCCTATTATTAAACCTAATATCATAAAAGGCATTAATTTTAATGCTAATTTACAGATATCCCAATTTAAAATTCTAAGCATTATGTACAATACAATGCGAAATGTATTTTCTACCATAAACACAATGCATAAATTACCTCGAAAAGCACTATTATTATCTGTAGTTCTACCAACATAGGCAGCTAATAATGCGCCAATTCCAAACAATCCACAAAGCAATCCTGATAAAATTCCAATAAGTCCCAGTAAAATAGGAGATGATTTTTTCTCACTATTTTGAAATTTTTTCTTTTCCTTCCCAAATGGAAGACCCTGTGGAAATAAAAGTTCTAATCCAATTCCTACTACTACAAATCCAAAAAGTACTTTCATCCATCTAACATCACCATTTTTTAAAAGAAATGCACCTGGAAGACTCCCTGCTATTACCATAAGAGAAAGTGGTAGATATACTTTAGCTGACAGGGCCTTTCGTTCTTTTATCACAATTAATACATTAGAAGGATAACCTAGTAATAATTCTACTGGAGAAATATTAATATTATTTCTTTGAAAACTCAAAATAGTACTAAATACAAGTGTATTAGCAAATCCACATAATCCTTTCACAATATAAGCACATAATACTGCAAAAATCATCAACAAATCCATTTTTATCTCCTCATATTCTATAAAATATTGTAATTTATTTTATCATATGTATCGTTTTGTTGTAAACAAAAATTTAGTAAATATATAATAAATTTACTAAATTTTTCTTTTGCTTGCTAAAACGCCTATGCTAATAAATAATCAAAAAAATTGCAGAGTACAAAATGACCACATATTAGTAGTTCTAATTCGCACTCTGCAAAAACAACATCCTACTAGCATTAAGTATTAGGAAATTTAATTATTAGTATTATGTATTTGCACAATTACTGTTATTATTAATTTATAACTTCTCGCATCTTTTCTGCCATACCATTTACAACTTCGTCTACCATTTCTGTTTGAGCTGCAATCTCTTGACTGCTTGCCGCAAGCGCTGAAGTTCCCTCATTGATATTTTGAATATGATTAACAAATGTAGATGTTTCTTCTTCTAATTTATGAATAGCTGGAATTAAAATAGCACTTTGATCTTTTCCAGTTACAACTGCTTCTTTCGTTTGCTCTGATAAATCTCTAACACGATTTGCAATTACTGCAAATCCTCTTCCTGCTTCTCCACTTCTTGCTGCCTCAATTCCTGCATTTAATGCTAACATACCTGTCTGATTGGAAATCTTAATAATATCCTCATTCATCTCATCGTATCCTGTTATCGCATCTAATACTTGCTTCATAGAATTACGCAACATCTGTGTAAAGGATGTCATTCCTCCTACTGCTTGTGCTATCTTAGTAGCATCCTCTGCAGAACTTTGATTACCAATCGCCAATTCACCCATAGCATTTTTAATTTGTTGGAAATCCTCTACAATTTCTTCATATAATGCTTGCTTTCTTCTATGCTCCTCCCGTAATTGCTCTGTCATCTCTTGCATTCGTTCTTGTTCTTCTTGCAAAGCATCCTTCTCATAATGCATACAATTTTCTCTTCGATTTAATCCTAATGCCACAGCCTCTGCCATTTCTCGACAACTTTCATATCCACAAGCACCACAATCAATGCTGCGTTTTTGTGGACTATCTTTTTTCATATCTTCAAATCCTGCTTCTATCTGCTGTTCATTAACAGAAACTGCTTGAAAATTCTCTTGATATCTACACATAAAATCTTCTAGTCTTAATTCTGCAAACTGTGCATTAAAATTTTTAAATCTCTTTTCATAATTATTTTCTTTTCCCCAAGGATTTTTCTTATTACTCTTCCTATCCATTTTGCTAGACTTTGCCTTATTTCGCAAAGTATTTATTTCAAAGAATGCATCATCATTTTCAGACATTTTAGGTTCTATACCTGTACCATATAGACATCCATTAGAACAATTTAATGCATCCACCATAAAAGGGAGTGGCTTACCATTTTTTATACGTTTTGCATATTCTTTTAAAAAATGATATGCATGCTTTTCGCCTTCTACTTGACGAACTAGCACATCTTTTCCTAAGAAATGCTCTACATTTTCTTTTAATCCTCCTGGTTGAGGATAAACACATCCAAGACCATATTCTAATTCATCCACCGCATGATAAGACCCCAGATTTACTCCTTTTAACTTATCCACTAAATGATCAAAGGTTACATTATAAGAAACATATTGTCTATTATCTGGTCGCATAATCTCTGATTTTTTTGCAATACATGGACTGATAAATGCTAGTTTGTCCATAATTTTCATATATTTTTTAACATAAATTGCTGCACACATCATAGGACTATGAATTGGAATAATCTTCGGAATCAATTCTGGAACATGCTTTTCAATATAGTCTACAATTGCTGGACAGGGCTGAGAAATACCACCTTCCAAATTATAAGCTGTAATATAGTTTAAGTAACCCCAAGTAGTAATATCTGCTCCAAAACTTACACTTATAATATGTCTAACCCCAAGATTTTTTAAATAGCCCAATACTTTTCCATAATCTTTTGGATAGTTTGCAATAAATGCTGGAGCTACAAGAACACTGATAGGTTCGCCCTTTTCTAAATCTAAAAAAAACTGCTCTGTATCATCCTGATAACTTCTGGCATGGTGATGACATGCATCAATACATGCCCCACAATGTACACAAGCATCGCCATTTACATATATTAAATCTTTTCCATCTTGTTTTAATGAATAATTTGCCTCAAATACTGGACAAACAGAAATACAATGATTGCAACCGATACAATCATCATTTGTATAAACCAGACCTGAGTTCAATTTATTAATTTCCATCTCACTCTTCCTCCATATTCTTCCCCTTCACTAATATAAGCTTATTATAGCTTATATCCTTAAATACCCTATTCTGGCTATTTAGCCATTTCACAAAATATAGAGACGAGAGATATCTCCCATCTGATTATAACTTTTTCATAAATCTTAATAAAATTTTATAATTATTTTAGAAATATTGCAACTAGATTTTTTAACATATTACAACATCTACGTTCCTCACTAAACAAATTCCACGAAAGCTTATCAATGCCAAAATCTACTTATATTTATAGGGAACCTAAAATTTATATTACCTTTACAAAATAACATATTATATTTCCATAATACATAAATTCCAAGGTTCTATTTCTATTTCTTCTCCTTGTTTTATCTCTGCTTTACTAAAAAGTTCTATTCCCTTTTCTTGTTGCCAAGTTATTTTCTGTTTTTTATCAGAATAATTCAAATAAAATACAATTTCTTTTCCAAAATCATTTTTACCTTTGCGTACAATTACTGGAAACTCTTGTTGTGTTTGTACAATACCAGCATCTTTTAAAACATCTCTTAAAACAATATCTAATATTTCATCTGGAAGCATACATCCCAAATAAACAGCGATTCCTTTTTTATAATGATTTTTTGTCACTGCTGCATAATCCTTCCAATTATAATGATTATAAGAAGCAAGTACTTCTGCTCCCTTTGGAATTAAAAGCTCCATAAATGTATGAACTGGTAAATCTGGCATTTGATAATAATCACTTTTTAAATATACATTTTTTGGAAATACAAACTGATGATATTCTATTCCAAGACATTCATTGATAATTGCAGGCTGTATTTGAGAATATACTTTTACATATTCATCTGTAAATGCAGTTTTAAAGGTTACAAATAAATATCCTCCTTGTGCTGTATACTGATTTAGTCGGTGTAATAAAGCTTCAGGCGCTGCATAAAGAGATGGCACAATAATTAAATCATATTTTTCAAAATGTTCAGATGTTGGATTTAAAAAATCACATTCTATATTCATACGATACAAACGATTATAAATCCAACGTACCACATCATTATATCTGACTGTCCCTATATTGGCTGGATCTGCATCAATCCTAAACCATTCCAAAGCAGTCAATGCCTCATTACTTATAAGAATTGCAACTCTATTTTGTTTTTGTAAATTCACTAAATGACTGCCGATTTCTTTAAATTCTTTGCCAATCACCTTTGCTTCACAATATGTATCATTTTCTGCAAAATCATGGCTTAATAAGCCCTTCCAATAGGTTTCCACAGCATTATGAAGCGAATGCCAATGCCAATACATAACACTATTTGCTCCTGATGCAATATGACTGTAGGCCTGTAAACGAAGTTGTCCTCGATAAGGAGTCCATCCTGGAAATCCTTGCGCTTCTGTTTCTAATATTAAATAATTCCCCTGTTTTACAGAACGAATGATATCTCCTCCAAAAGCAATTTCTTCTCCAGTCAACAAATCTTGTGATGGATGATAAATATCTGCTCCTGCGATAGTTACATACTTTGCAGCTTCAAAATGGTTTACTTCTGGTTGAACTCCATAAGAATATCCCCTCCACTCAAAGTCAAAATTTTGAGTAATAAATTGATCCTCTCGTTTATATTCCTTTACAATCTTTGCTTGCCAAGCTAAAAATTCAGTTACTAATCTACGTTGAAACTTCTGAAATTCTGCCCCCAAACTGCCATTGATTGTTCCACGTACATCTGGAAATTCCTCCCAGCTATTGATTCGGTTACTCCAATAATCTAATCCAAACTGATGATTTAATTTTTCCAAATCATTGTCAAATACATTTTTCAAATATTTTACAAAAGCTTTCTGCACATTTTCTCCAGCAGTTCCATAAGACTTTGTTTCATTGTCTAGTTGGAAGCCAATCACATTTTTTCTCTGTGCAGTACATTCCATTAATTTTCTTATCACACGTTCCGCATAGAACAAATAATCTGGATTTGTAATATCCATATTTTGTCTTGGTCCATATACATTTCTACCCTCTTTTGTATCTGCTAACACCTGTGGATGCTTTTTCACCATCCAAGCTGGTACTGCATAAGTAGGTGTCCCAATAATTACACTTATGTCTGCTGCTTCCATAGCATCAATAACTCTTGTCACATGAGAAAAATCAAATATGCCTTCCTTAGGCTCACAGGTACTCCAAGTAGACTCTGCAATTCTTACCACATTAATTCCAGCAGCCTTCATCATTTCCACATCTTTTTCTAAACGATTATAAGGTAGATATTCTTCATAATAAGCCGCACCATACAATAATTTATCCATTACATCTTCCTCCTTATTTTTATATTATAATCCTATATATATATTATAAATTCTTCTCTGAAAAAAACAAGAATGATTAGCAAGAAAGTATTTTCCATGTTAGATATAAAAAATACTTATAGTTATAAATAGTTTAAAGCAAAAGTAATTACAAAAAAGTGTTTTTTATAAATATAACACATATTTCCATAGATAATTTCTTTTGACACTCTTTTTCATTCTTTTACATATCTTAAAAAAAAAGGAATTTTTTTATGGAAATTTATATTGTTCGCCCAGGTGATACGGTAGATAGTATTGCTACTTCTTATGGCATTTCTGCACAATCTATTATATATAATAATCAACTTACCTATCCTTTTCCACTAGCAATTGGTCAAGCTCTTTTATTATCTGTTGAAAATATATCTGTTCCTAATAAATATCCAGTATTTACTGGCGGATATGCATACCCCTTTATTAGTAGATGGGTACTAGAACAAACACTTCCATATCTTTCTGATTTATTTATTTTTTCTTATGGCTTTACTCCAGAAGGTGAGTTAATACCTCCTATTTTGGATGATTCATTTATGATTACTATGGCAAAATCTTTTGGTGTTGCTCCTATATTAACATTAACTCCTTTTGGACCAACTGGACAATTTAGTAACTATTTAATTTCTCAGATAGTAAACAATGACTTATATAAACAACAATTAATTGACAATCTTATATTTCAAATAACAGAACGAGGCTTTGAAGGTGTAGATATTGATTTTGAATATATTCTTGTAGAAGACAAAATTCCTTTTGTTAATTTTGTACAGGATGTACGCACAGCCATAAATTCTTTAGGCTATCCAGTATCAGTGGCACTTGCACCTAAAATCTCTGATACTCAGACTGGTTTATTATATGAAGGAAAAGATTATGCATTGCTTGGAGAAGCTGCTGATTCTGTTCTATTAATGACATACGAATGGGGATACACATATGGTCCCCCAATGGCAATAGCTCCTTTAAATAAAGTACGTGAAGTAGTAGAATATGCTCTAACAAAAATTCCTGCTGAAAAAATTAACCTGGGGATTCCAAATTATGGATATGATTGGAGACTTCCCTTTATACAAGACAGCAGCAAAGCAACTACCATAGGAAATGTACAAGCAGTTCAAATTGCTATTACTCAAAACGTTTCTATACAATTTGATGAAATTGCTCAATCACCCTATTTCAATTATATTTCAGAAGGAATCACTCATGAAGTATGGTTTGAAGATGTGAGAAGTCTCTCTGCAAAATTTGGATTAGTAAAAGAATATAACTTACGTGGCATGGGTTATTGGCAAATCATGCAACTTTTTCGTGCAAATTGGTTACTATTAGAAGATAATTTTTTTATTAATTAGAATTTATTGCTTTATTTATATGAAATTATAAATTTTTATCTATTATTAAATATGGAAATTTGACTTTTACAAATAATTATATAAAAAGTCCATAGACTTTAAAGTCTATGGACTATCTCTAAACCTCCCCGAG